>JBBAKZ010000567.1:0-1693 GCA_040403275.1 Arcicella sp.
ATTAGTTACCCGTAAAATGCAAGACAAAATCACGAGTGATGTAAAAGTTACGCCTAAAGAAGTGAGACGATTTTTTGAGGCTATTCCTAAGGATTCATTGCCTTACTTGCCTTCGGAAGTAGAAATTGGACAAATTGTGAGAATGGCAAAAACCACCAAAGCACAGAAAGAGGAACTCTACAAACGACTTTTGGATTACAAAAAGCGAGTTGAAAACGGCGAGAAATTTGAAGACTTAGCTAAACTTTATTCCGAAGACATTGGTTCTGGAAAAAGAGGGGGAGATTTAGGTTTTTCAAAACGTGGACAAATGGTTGCCCCTTTCGAAGCAGCCGCTTTGAAATTGAAACCTAATCAGATGTCGGACGTGGTGGAATCTGAATTTGGCTATCACTTGATAAAATTATTGGAAACTCGTGGACAAGAATACCATGCTTTGCATATTCTCTTAAGACCTGATTATCAACGACTTGATGTATCTGAATCCACTCGGTTCTTAGACAGTATTCGGGTTTTAATTCAACGAGATACCTTGAAATTCGAAAAGGCAGCTAAATTGTTTTCAGAGGATAAAGCTACTCAAGATGCCGGTGGAATGTTAATTGACCCACAATCTCGCTCAATCAGGATGCCTTTGGATGGTACGCTGGAATCAGGTTTATATTTTACCGTTGACACAATGAAGGTTGGAACGGTAACGGCTCCAATGGCTTACAGAACCGAAGATGGACGTTCTGCCATGAGAATTTTGTTTTATAAAACAAAACACGCTCCGCACTTTGCTAATTTGCAAGATGATTTTCAGAGATTATCTAATTATACATTGAACCGAAAAAGAAATACCGCCATTGAAAAATGGTTTGCTAAAGCCAAAGAAGATGTATTTATTTACGTGGTTGATGATTACAAGGAGTGTAATGTGATGAAGACGAATGATAATTAGAGATGAGCTATCGCTTATTCGCTAAATAATTTTCAAAATCACCAATATCTAATCACAAATCCCAATTTTGGCAATAATTTTGTTATATTTATAAAAAGTGTCAGGTAAATTTGCCTGACACTTTGACTTTTATGTAAAAACAGTTTTGAGATATGAGTTCTAATACGTTCTCAATACTAAATTAAAACCTGAAATTTAATAATATGGCTCAATACCAATCAGATGTTGAAGCAGTTGATGCTTTGAGAGAATCTTACCAAAAACTTACTACTGAAATCGGAAAAGTAATTATCGGACAGGAAGATACGGTTAAAATGTTGCTCACCGCCATTTTTTGTCAAGGACATTGTTTGCTGGTGGGAGTTCCGGGGTTAGCAAAAACCCTGCTGATTCATACAATCGCTGAGGCATTAGATTTAGACTTTAATCGTATTCAGTTTACGCCAGATTTAATGCCTTCGGACATTGTGGGGTCAGAAACATTGGATAATGAGCGTAATTTTAGATTCGTAAAAGGTCCCATTTTTGCCAATATTATTCTTGCCGATGAGATTAACCGCACACCGCCAAAAACGCAATCTGCTTTATTGGAAGCTATGCAAGAATATGCTGTGACGGTGGCAGGACATAAATATCCTTTGGAAAAACCATTTTTTGTGTTGGCAACTCAAAATCCAATTGAACAAGAAGGAACCTATCCACTTCCAGAGGCTCAATTGGATCGTTTCATGTTTATGGTGAAGTTAGATT
>JBBAKZ010000568.1:0-1688 GCA_040403275.1 Arcicella sp.
ATCGACAAGCAATCTTATAAACAAAAATGAAAAAACTTATGCTAATTTTCGTCCTGCTGTGGGCGAAATGGCTTCCCGTTATGGGGCAAGCTGTAACAACTGAACCCGTCTTGCCCAATGGCGACCAAGAAATTACGCTGATTTTTGATGTTTCTTTGGCAAAAGATGCAAAAGCAAAAGGGCTTTTGGGCAAAACCAATGACGTTTATTTATGGTCGGGGGCAGGTTCAACCGACCTGGGTGACGCTTTCCAATTTCAACCGGTGGGACAAACCAACTTTGCAATCCCTTTTGAAAAAGGCAAAATGACTGCTTTGGGCAATAATAAATGGAGTATCAAGTTAAAACCCCGAGATTATTATGCAGTTCCTTTAAATATACCTATCAAAAAATTAGGGGTATTATTGAAAAGTGGCGATGGGAAATCCCAAACGGAAGATTTTATTATTACACTTTATGACAATAAATTAAACGTAGCTTTCATTCAACCCAAAGAAAAAACCTTCTTTGTTAATGCTGGCGCAATTATTCCAGTCTTAGCGGTGACTTCTCAGAAAGCAAATTTAGAATTGACCATCAATGATATTTCTGTATTGACGGTTACCAATAAAGACTCTTTAAAATATGCATTGAACGTTGGAACCGTATCTGGTGCGGTGCAAACGGTGAAAATTATTTCAAAAACCTCCACTGAAACTGCTGTTAACGAATTTACTGTTACCGTGAAACCAACCCCAACTACTGCTGCTTTGCCGATGGGTGTGAAAGATGGCATTAATTATATTTCAGATACCCAAGTTACCCTGGTACTTTTTGCTCCAAAAAAGGAGTTTATTTATGCCATTGGCGATTTTAATAATTGGCAGTCTACTCCTCAATCTTTGATGAAAAGAACGGCCGATGGTAATCGCTATTGGATTGACATTGAAGGGCTTACGAAGGGGCAGGAGTATGCGTTTCAATATTTAGTGAATGGAACTTTACCCGTTGGCGACCCTTACTGTGAAAAAATTCTTGACCCTAATAATGATAAAGGAATTTCTTCAATAACGTATCCAAATTTGAAATTTTTGCCAGATAATGTCAAATCAATTGCTTCGGTTTTGCAAACGGGACAAACGCCTTATCCTTGGAAAATTACTAATTTTAAACGTCCTGCCCAAGATAATTTGGTGGTTTATGAAATGCACGTTCGTGATTTTGATACCAATGGTTCGTACAAAAATGTGATGGACAGAATTTCATATTTCAAGAATTTGGGTGTGAATTGCCTTGAATTAATGCCCATCGCAGAGTTTTCCAATAATGATTCTTGGGGGTATAATCCAATTTATTATTTGGCACCCGATAAGGCCTACGGAACGAAAGATGATTTGAAGAAATTTATTGATTTATGTCACGAAAATGGTATTGCGGTGGTGCTGGATGTGGTTTATAATCAAGCGGATTATGAATTTCCTTACGTGAAAATGTATTGGGATGGTGCTCAACCTTCTAAAGATTCCCCCTTTTTTAATCAACAAGCGACCCATCCGTACAGTGTATTTTTTGATTTTAATCATGAAAGTCAAGCTACGAAAGATTATGTTAACCGAGCCAATGAATTTTGGATAAAAGAGTATAAAATTGACGGTTATCGTTTTGATTTAGCGAAAGGTTTTACCCAACGTCAAAGTAGTGATGATAGC
>JBBAKZ010000569.1:0-1688 GCA_040403275.1 Arcicella sp.
TCCCAATGTTTTTGTCTTGATGTTATAAACTATATCATCCACATCAAATTTAGATGATGCGTTTTGGAAAGGCTTAAATAATTCACGCGATTCAATTTCTTTTTTTGTGCTTGGTGCTATTTTGGCATTGTCTTGATATTTTTGCGAGAATGGATTATAGATTTCTAAATCATCCACATTGACATTCCCATCCGCGTCGGTTTTAACTTCACCATATTTATCATCCGCTATTCTAACAATTCCCAATGTTTTTGTCTTGATGTTATAAACTATATCATCCACATCAAATTTAGATTCGGACTTGTTATTATTCATACCCGCGTCAACAAGTGCTTTTTTGCTTACCCAAAAACCATTCTTAGGCTTGAAATCAATTTGTGTCTTACCACTCTTATCATAATATGCTACTTGTTCAACGTCGGCTCTCTTGATATAAGTGTATTCCTTAGACAATTTACCCCCATCTTCAAATTTGTGCAACCCGTCAAGGAAATCTTTTTTAAGAATATTCAAATAATTACTTGACCCGCTTTTATTTGGGTTCTTGATAACGATTAGTATTAAGTTCCTCCTATTGATGTAATCACCCGTTGGTTTTTTTGGCTTCGACATTGGTGCAAGTTCAATCGCGTAGTATTCTTTGCCATCGTAAAGTTCCACTTGCTTACCATTCATCAAATTTTCAATTTTTTCTTTACCCTCAATGCGCTTTTCGGTATTGCCCGTTTTTAGCACAAGCGTTGGAATTGAGAATTTTGGGTCGGGAGGTATAACACTAGTAATTTTTACATCCAATGGCGTTTTAAGACCCATAGAATAAATCAAAATAGATTTCCCCTCTAGATATTTGTATACCGCATTGTCCCAAGTTGAAATATTTCCACCTTTGGCGTATTGACCTTGCCTAATGTGTCTTTTTAATGAATCTTCAATGTCCGCATTCAAAATATTATTGTATTCAACATTTTGTAATATTTTCTTTTCATTACGCCCTATTTGTGGGAATTCATCATTGTGGTCATCTAGGAAATGATATTTTTGCTCTTTTGTCCAAGAGTTCCAAATATCCGAATCCGACCTACCCTCATATTGATTTTCAATTTTACCACCTTTGGCCATCATACCACCTCTAGCGTATTCGGTCATTCCATCAAAATAATGAGTGACATCGCTAATATCGGTTGTGGCTCTTTGCATTTTACCAACGACCCAAGGTTCAACTTTTTCATTTTTGGATATTGCTTTTTTGAGTTCTTCGGTATGGTGTGCGATTGCTTTGTTTTGACTTAATACCATAGCGGTACTTTCGTCAACTTCACCACCACTCTTGAAACTACGATACAATTTTTTGCCGTCTTTGTCCTCAATAATCAATTGGCTACCCTTTGGCAAAAACTCACGCTTCAATGACGCAAACATCTTTGCGGTTTCTAAATCACCAAAGTTGTTGTGTTCTCTTCTTGAACCATCCGCTTTGATTTCAACCACGACGTATTTATCGGCATTAGCATCGCTAGGGTGAATAAATCCGCCGTGTTCTAGCCACGGCCTATCTCCGTAGTTGGGTGCTTTTCTATCAATACGATTCTCGCGGTATTCGTAATACTTACGACCACCATCGCTTTTACCATATTGGTTCTTCCAACCTTTCTTAGACACCCGTGGGCCACTTTGAATAGCCTTTCTTT
>JBBAKZ010000570.1:0-1684 GCA_040403275.1 Arcicella sp.
ACCAATGAATCAAGACAATTCAAGAAGAGATTTTATCAAAAAAACTTCCTTGGCATTAGGAAGTTTTTACATCGTACCACGCCACGTTTTGGGTGGTAAAGGTTTCATTGCTCCTTCCGACAAGCTGAATATTTTGAGCATCGGAGCGGGTGGAAAAGGTGAATCTGACACTTTATTAGCTTATAACAAAGGAACAGAAAACATTGTTGCCATTGCCGATGTGGATTATGGTCGGGCAGCAAATACTTTAAAACAATTACCAGAAAACGTTAGAAAATACAGAGATTGGCGTGAAGCGTTAGAGAAAGAAAAAGATAATATTGATGCGGTGACTGTTTCAACGCCCGACCACCATCATGCGGCGGCCACTTTGGCGGCGATGGAATTGGGTAAGCACGTTTATACGCAAAAACCGCTTTCACACAACATTGCTGAAGCTCGAATGCTTACCGAAGCGGCAGAAAAATATAAAGTTGTCACGCAAATGGGTAATCAAGGTTCATCGAATGATGGACGAAGAGTTTTACAAGAATGGTTTGATGCAGGCTTAATTGGAACGGTTAAAAGAGTACACATTTGGACAGACCGTCCGGTTTGGCCTCAAGGAATTGCTACGCCAACGGGCAAACACGAAATTCCAGCTGATTTTCCTTGGGATTTATGGTTAGGACCCGCTCCCGTTCGTGATTTTGTTCCAAACGCTTATCACCCATTCAAATGGCGTGGTTGGTGGGATTTTGGTACGGGTGCGATGGGCGACATGGGCTGTCACCTACTAGACGGTGTTTTCAAGGTTTTAGCTTTGACTTACCCAACGGAAGTTCAGTGCAGTGTTAGTTCAATTTATACCAAAGATTGGGTGCCTGATTATTATCCAAACAGTTGTCCTCCGTCTTCAAAAGTTACCTTCCAGTATCCTAAAACGACCAAAAATAACTCTCCTATCGAGATTATTTGGTATGATGGAGGCTTGAAACCAGACATTCCAGCCGAATGGGGCGACGAACCGCTTTGGACAAATGGCGTAATCTATGAAGGGACAAAAGGTAAAATGGCGAATGAACTTTATAACCAAAATCCAACCTTATTGCCAAAGTCAAGAATGACGGATTCGGATGTTTTGAAAGTTAAGCCAAAATTATATCGTATTGAAAATCAAGCATCTGGACATAATTATCACTGGGTTAAGGCTTGTAAAGCTGGCCACGGAAATTTAGAAACCAGTTCACCATTTGATTTTGCTGGACCATTAACGGAAATGATTTTGATGGGAAATCTTGCCATCCGAAGCTATCAATATCGTGAAGGAGAAGGACGTGGAGGTAAATTCCCAGGACGTAAAAAAATCCTTTGGGATGGTAAAAACATGAACGTTACGAACTTTGATTATGCCAATCAATTTGTTTCACGAAAATACCGTGACGGTTGGAAATTGGGTTGATACAATTGAAATTCCCCTATTCAAGGAAGCCTTCGTTTTGAACGAAGGCTTCTTTTTTGGTACTAAACGTATTGTACCAATGATAAGGAACCTAAATATCAGGCACAAGAAATCACATTTTCAGATTTTGAAAGTTTGAAATTTAACCTTAGTATTGAACTAAATTTTAAATTTATATCATACCTCATGGAAAGAAAAATTTTTATGGAGAGAGCCGTTGAACTATCTTTGAAAGGAAGTTCA
>JBBAKZ010000571.1:0-1356 GCA_040403275.1 Arcicella sp.
TGGTGTAACGACAATTGAACCTGCGGATGAGCAGACTCGATTTTCGGTTCGGCGAGGCATTCATACGAACACAACGATTTTTACAGGATTCCATGAACTCGAAGATGCATTAAATTGTTGTATTGCGTCTTCACATATCCCCCTTATTACCGGTGGATTCACGAACGTATATCAAAATTTTCTTTCCTATGACGGAGGATTTTCCAACCACCCCTATTTGAATATCACAGAGCCTGTGTTGCATATTTCGCCAAATATGTGGAAAAAAATTGCGTTACCGAAATCTAGCGATGGCGCTGGGTTGTCACTTTCGGATTATACTACGCTTTTTTCCAAAGATAAATTTCATTTTCACAAACTCGTGGACGATGGATATGCGGATGCGCAACGAAACAAACAGATTTTGGGTGCGATTTTTCTACAGAATTTGTGATAAAGTGTGTTTATTGGCATCGATTCTCAATATATTTCTCAATCCACTTTCTGGTCCGCGTATAATTGTTTTTGTCGGAATACACAATTCGAGTAATACGATATAGATCACGAACACATAACAAGAATTCATTTCTATACTTATTTTTACCAAACGTTTTGTTGAGATAAGCAAGTTTTGCATCAATGTTATCACAACCATCCTGTAGTGCAATATGGTCATGAATAGAATCTCTGGTGAAAAGATTATGCATGGTATCGACAAATCTGCTAAGAACACGTTGTTGCAAATCGATTTCCACAAACCGATCTAAGGTGCCGTCGTGGGTGGATTGCATGCGTTCAATATGACGAAATGACCAAATATAGTATTTTTTAACCGAAGAATGGTTGATTTGAACGGGTGGGAATACGTTATCATTGCGAAGAATCTTGCGCACATTGACAACAGTGAGTTTTCTGGATTCGCCCAAAACAAGTAGTCCGAGAATAAGATAGGATAGAAACATCTTCATTTTGTTTTCATGCAATAAAACGATGCATGTAAACAAATTCAATTTTTGCGCTTCCTGGTTTATTTTTTATTCGTTTTCTTGGTTTTACGATTCGAAACGGGACTCTTTTTCACCGTTTTTTCACCCGATATTCTCTTCAACTTAATTTCAGTCATCCCATTTTTTCGATGAAACACAGTTACGAGATCGGGGTAGGCCTTGTGTAAATATTCAGCAGCACGTTTATTCATATCGAATCGATCTTTCCCGAGACCGCCCTCGGAATTAAACTTGGTTTTTGTCGTCATATTGTTATAACGAAGGACGCCACCGTCTTTTTTAAAATATAAAATCGATTGTTCATAATCTTCCTTTCCCTCCGCAGATGGGCTAGGCTCCAAGTCTTTGGAATGGCGATTGATAAACCCGC
>JBBAKZ010000571.1:1366-1682 GCA_040403275.1 Arcicella sp.
AAGACACCGATAATAAATTTCAAATCTGTTGATGTTTTTGGTTTCATAAAGAAAGGGTTTCGCACAGGGTAAATTCCCCAAATGTAGAGACCATGGCTCTTTAAGTCGTCGTGTCCGCGTTTAAAAAATGCATCAACATCCTTTATTTTCACTAATTTTTCAGGCCCATTCATTTTCTCAATTTGTTCCACATCATCATCAATAGAAATCACATATTGATTCTCCGGGAAATAATTGACAATAAATTTGCGCTGATTTGTAATACCCTTTACACCGACAACAAGTTTATGGTAAAGTTCCTTCGGCACCACACTTT
>JBBAKZ010000572.1:0-1677 GCA_040403275.1 Arcicella sp.
AATAATCTTTTGCCGGATTGAATTTTCGGAAACTTGCGTCTTGTACCAAAATAAAATTATCGGCAGTTACTTTGACCGTTGTTCCCGAACCAAATTCATCTTTGAAATAAAAATTACCTAAAATTGGCTTGGGAAGTTCTATTTCAGCGATTTTCCATCGGATTAAGTCCCAATATCGAAAACCTTCTTGAGCCAATTCTACTCGGCGCTCACGGCGAATTTCGTCCCGCATATTTAATCCATTTGAGTTCGCAAAAGCATTCGTTAATTTAGCAATTTTTGCTCTTGTTCTAAGGAGATTGATTGATAAATCTAAATCAGCATCAGTAATGGCATTATCCAATTCATATTTAGCTTCAGCATAAGTTAAAAGCACTTCCGCATATCTTAAAATAGGGCGGTCAATTGAAGACGCTTGCGTGTTCCAGTCATCAATATTAGAGAATTTTCTGAAGGTAAATCCAGATTTTTGAAAATTCAGAACGGCTACATCATATACTTTTTTAGTGAAAATATAAGGGTCTCCTCGCTTCATAATTGTAGCATTTATACGGTCGTCTCTGTTGGCAAACACATCTAAGGATACCACTGGTTTTTTATACAACAGCGATTTTGTAATGGGCAAACCATCGCTCATCACATAAGAATCTACCAAACTCTTGGTTGGGCTTTTATTACCATTTTCAATTGTTCCTCTGTAATAGGTATGGGTACTCACACGGTCGGTTAGGCTTACGCCATATTGCCTCACGATGATATTTTCTTTGTCTTGTAAACCTTCTCCTTCGTACTGAAAAATGTTGAAATAGTTTGCAAATAAAGCGTGCTGTTTACTATCAATCACTGCTTTTGCGGCAGCTACAGCCAAAGTCAAATGTTTTGTAGGGTTGCCGTAATTATGAAATTTAGCCCTTGTACCTTCAAAAAGTGCCACCCGTGCCTTGAAAGCCAAGGCCGCAGTAGTAGAAATCCTCCCGTAATTAGCGGTTCCTAAATTTGTAATTGAGGGTAACTTAGTAGCTGCAAAATCAAGGTCTTGATACACTTGGTCTAAAACAACATCTCGTGGACTGGCAGGAGCGGTCAACTCAGACGAAGTTTCTTCTAAAATTTTCAAAATTAAAGCAACGTCTCCATACCTTTGAACCAAAGAGAAATATCCCCAAGCCCTAAAAAAACGAGCTTCTGCCACGTACCTATCAATGACAGCAGCACTCACGGTAGGAGCAGTGCGTTGTGCTTTTTCAATGATATTATTGGCCGCCCTAATTAATTGGTAAGCCGATGAATAATTGCCATCCGTGGAAGGAGCAAGGCGAGAGCCATCACTTATGTTATTGGATGCCAAACCAACGGCATCATCCGACCATACATCGTCTGTGTTGAAACCTGGCAGAAAAGTGTATAAATAATTAGACGCTGCTATGAGGTCTGTCTCAGAACGCCAAAAAGTTGCATCACTAATGGTGGTTTCAGGCAAGCGATTAACATCACAAGCACTTACTCCTAAAAAAAGTAAGCAAGCGGCGATTATGTATTTGATATTTTTTTTCATTTTTTAAAACTTTTGAAAGTTAGCCTAAATAAACTATCCAATTAAAAATAATAACTCCCTAATAATCAACGTATTAGTTATTCACTTAAAGAATTATGAAAACCTTAAAAAGACAAATTAAA
>JBBAKZ010000573.1:0-1672 GCA_040403275.1 Arcicella sp.
TTCATTAATGAGAATTTTACCTTTGGCCATTTATCTGCAAAATAAACCCATCGACCAACGATTTTGCATCACCAAAGAAGTTTCAGCAATTACACATTCACACATCCGTTCGGTGATTGGCTGTTTCTTTGCCGTTGAGTTTATGATTCAATTATTGAAAGAAAAAGATAAATGTGACGCTTATTACGAAGCGCAAAATATCGTTCGAGATTATTTACATTTAATTAATATTAAAAATACGGAAATAGAACTTTATAACCGAATTTTGTTCGATGATATTTCCTGTATTCCACAGCAAGACATTTATTCCTCGGGCTACATTTTGCATACCTTAGAAGCCAGTTTATGGTCATTTTTAACAACTAATAATTTTAAAGATGCCGTTTTAAAAGCCGTAAATTTAGGCGATGATGCCGATACTATTGGCTCAGTTACGGGTGGGATGGCAGGGCTTTTTTATGGTTTCGACCAAATTCCAACAGAATGGATTGAGACTCTAGTAAAAAAAGAAGATATCTCATTTTTGAGTAAAAGGTTTGACATTGGGGTTTAGTTTGACATTTCCTAACCCCTAAAACCCACTAAACAATGACATTACAACAAAAATTAACCGAAGACGCTATTGTCTTGTTAAAGCAACTGATTGCAACGCAATCTTTTAGTTGTGAAGAAAATCTAACCGGTGATATACTCGAAGAATTTTTCAGAGAAAGAAGTGTGCCTTTCCGCAGAAAAATCAATAACATCTGGGCGAGAAATAAACACTTCAACAAAGACCTTCCGACGGTACTGCTAAACTCCCACCACGATACCGTAAAGCCCAATCCTTCTTGGACGTTGAACCCTTTTGAACCTTTAGTCAAAGATGGAAAATTATTCGGTTTAGGCAGCAACGATGCTGGCGGTTGTTTGGTCAGCTTATTGGCTACTTTTTATTATTTTTATAATCGTAGTGACCTTAAATTCAATGTGTTATTTGTGGCTTCGGCTGAGGAAGAAATTTCTGGAAAAAACGGTTTAGAACTATTGTTGAAAGAAAATGATTTGCCCGAAATCTCTTTTGCCATCGTGGGGGAACCGACTGAAATGCACCTAGCAATTGCCGAAAAAGGATTGATGGTCGTTGATTGTACCGCTCACGGAATTGCTGGTCACGCTGCCCGTGAAGAAGGCGAGAATGCCATTTATAAAGCTATCAAAGACATTAATTGGATACAAAATTATGAATTCCCGAAAGTTTCGCCCGTACTAGGAAAAATGAAAATGTCGGTAACCATGATCAATGCAGGAAAACAACATAACGTTGTGCCAGACACGTGTAATTTTACGATTGATTGTCGAGTGACAGAACAATATACGTTGGAAGAAACTTTAGAAACTATTCGCCAACATATTGATTCTCAAGTAGATGCTCGTTCAATTCGTTTGAAACCGTCTTCAATTCCGATGGAACACCCCATTGTGAAAGCGGGAATAGCAATGGGGCGAAAAACGTATGGTTCGCCAACTACTTCCGACCAAGCGGTTTTGGATTGCCAATCCCTAAAAATGGGTCCTGGACATTCAGGACGTTCGCATACCGCCGATGAATTTATTTATTTGAGTGAAATTGAGGAAGGAATTGATTTGTATATCAAGATGTTGGGAAAGGTGATTTTATAAATTATTAAGG
>JBBAKZ010000574.1:0-1662 GCA_040403275.1 Arcicella sp.
AGTTTCAGATTTCAAAACGTAAATCGAACAATAAATTTAGAACATCGACTTACAAAAATTGTAAAACACTTTCCAATCCCATTCCTCTTGAACCTTTCACGAGTATGTGGGTATCTGTTTGCGGATAATCCTGTAGCCACGTGTGCAAACCAAATTTATCAGGAAAATATAATGCTTTCATCATGGGAAGTGCTTTCAACGCATTTTCCATCAATGGACCAACCAAAAGAATTTTATCAAAATTGTATTTTGCTAATAATTCCCCCATTGCTTCGTGTTCTTCTACCGCATCTTCTCCCAACTCAAACATATCTCCCAAAATGACCATTTTTTTCGTTGCTTTCAGGTCGTTGAAGTAAGTAATAGTGGCAGACATGGACGATGGATTAGCATTGTAAGCATCCATTAGGATATTGTTGGAGCCTTTTTTGATGAATTGGGAACGATTATTATTTGGTTCATAATCAGCCGCCGCTTGACAAGCAATTTTTGTTTCAACGCCAAAATATTGCCCAATTCTAACGGCGGCCGCAATATTTTGAAAATTGTATATTCCCGTGAGATGTGATTTATAATAACCACCTTCTGGGTCTGTGAAGGTAACGAAAGGGCTATCTTCCAGAAGCGTAATAACGGTCTGAAATCTACGATTTGTATCGGTTGTGTAGGTGATTATTTCACTAAAACCACGGCGTTCCATAGACATCTCATAAGTAGGATAGGAGGCAACATTGATAAAAACAGTTTGATTATTTTCTGCTAACCAATCAAATAATTCTCCTTTGCCTTTTCTCACGCCTTCTATGCCGCCAAAACCTTCCAAATGCGCTTTGCCGATGTTGGTAATAAAGCCGTGGGTTGGTTCACAAATTTCTACTAATTCCTTAATGTCACCTTGTTTATTGGCTCCCATTTCGATGATACCCATTTCAATTGAATCATCAATGGCTAAAATAGTAAGCGGCACACCAATGTGATTATTGAGGTTTCCAATCGTTGCGTAAGTCTTAAATTTTGTTGATAAAACGCTATTAACCAACTCTTTAGTAGTTGTTTTTCCGTTCGAACCCGTTAAGGCAATGAAGGGAATGTCTAATTGTTGAGCATGAAAATTGGCTAGATTTTGTAAGGTTTTTAGACCTTCCTCCACAAGTAGAATACGTTCATTCGTAACCATTGATTGATCATCAACAACCGCATATTTTGCTCCATTGGCAAGGGCTTGTTCTGCAAAAAGATTTGCATCAAAATTGGGTCCTTTCAAGGCAAAAAACATCGAATCAGTAGGTATTTTGCGGGTATCAGTTGAAACACCCGAACATTCTCTGTATTTTTGGTATAAATCGATAAGCGAAATCATTGTTTTTTTCGTTATGTTTTTAAAAGTTTAGTTTCCATACATCAGACGAGTGTCAGACCTTTAATCTAATTGAATCGAAATTGGCTATCGTCAAACTTGTAATTACTGTAAATGCGAAATTAATCTATTGAAAACACAAAATCTAATCAATTGTGATGCAAGGAATATTTACCCATAAATTTTCATTCCTAAATTTCATATTTCTCTTTTTAATGAGTTATGAAATTAGTTATGGCCAAGATTTTACCTTCAAATTTGATAATTCCTTAAAAGTTATTCAGAATGGACAAACACTTCCGAAT
>JBBAKZ010000575.1:0-1652 GCA_040403275.1 Arcicella sp.
AGACACAGTAAAGAAACCAGAATTATGCAAAAAATGAACGCTGAGTGGAAAATTGTCAATATTTCAGCCTTCTGGGATTATAAAAATGTAATTCCTTCGGATAGTTTAAATTAGTTGTTCGTGGTTCGATGTTCGTGGTTCGTGGTTCGAAAATCGAACACGGAAACACGAACATCGAAAATCGAAAATCAAATTAAGCCAATTTTCCTCTCAAAACACATTCATCACGGTCTGGACCGGTTGAAATGAAATTGATGGGCAATGCTAATTTCTCTTCTAAGAATGCAATATACGCCGATAATTCAGCTGGCAATTCTTCAAACTTTCTTAATCCTTTCAAAGAACAATTCCAGCCATTCAAGGTCTCATACACCGGCGTTACGATGGTATCCGTCATGTCGTAAGGTAATTGTTCGGTGATCGTTCCGTCGGGTAATTGATAAGCAGTACAAACCTCAATATCTTCAAAAATATTTAATACATCGGCCTTCATCATGATTAACTGCGTTACACCGTTAATCATCATGGCATACTTCAACGCTGGTAAATCTATCCAACCACAACGTCTTGGACGACCCGTCGTTGAGCCAAATTCTCTTCCTTCCTGACGCATTCTTTCGCCCACTTCATCCATCAATTCGGTTGGAAAAGGCCCAGAACCTACCCGAGTGGCATAAGCCTTGAAAATTCCGTAAACTTCACCGATATTTTTTGGTGCAACGCCCAAGCCCGTACAAGCACCCGCCGTAACGGTATTTGAAGACGTTACAAATGGATACGAACCAAAATCTACGTCTAATAATGAACCTTGCGCTCCTTCTGCCAAAATGGTTTTATTGTCCGTAAGTGCTTGATTTACCACGTATTCAGAATCAACTAATTGAAACGTTTTCATAAATTCAACGGCATCAAAGAATTCTATTTCTGCGGCTTCAAGGTCATATTCAAATTGATAAACATCCAGAATACCTTTATGAATACTGACTAATTTATCATACTTTGACTTGAAATTTGGAGAAATCATATCTCCTACCCGCAAACCCTGACGAGAGATTTTATCGGTATAAGTCGGTCCAATTCCTTTCAAAGTCGAGCCAATTTTGGCATCTCCTTTGGCTTTTTCGTAAGCAGCATCCAACAAACGGTGCGTTGGCAAAATGATGGAAGCCTTTTTCGAAATCTCTAAATTTTCGAGAATATTAAGGTTATATTTTGCCAAACCATCAATTTCTTTTTTGAAAATGATCGGGTCAAGTACTACACCATTTCCAATAATATTTTGCACTTCCGAACGAAAAATTCCCGAGGGTATTTGGTGCAAAACGTGTTTAAAACCATCAAACTCAAGCGTATGACCAGCATTAGGGCCACCTTGAAAACGGGCTACTACTTGATACTTCGGGGCCAAGACATCAACAATTTTACCCTTACCTTCGTCTCCCCACTGTAAACCTAACAATACATCTACTGCCATATTATTATTTAGAATTCCCCTGTTGGGGCTTATGAAATTTCAAAGGTGCAAAGATAAACAATCTGTAAAGAAAATATTTACTTTATCACCTTGTCCATTGATAAATCCAATCTAAACTCAAAATTATCCTTTATTGCGTAATCGCCCAGATTTGAAAAGAAATTAGGAGAATTATATT
>JBBAKZ010000576.1:0-1645 GCA_040403275.1 Arcicella sp.
GTGTTTTGCTTAAAATAAAGCTTGTATTGATAGACCATGGAATCGTAAAATCGACATAACTATTGGAGTTCCGCGATAAATCTATGCGCTCTTCAGGGCTACCAGTTTGAGAACTCAGTTTTTCTTTCTTACCCGAAGCGAGGTTTGTTGTTAATGCTAGATTCGTATTAATTGGTCGAAATAGATGTCCCGTTTTATCATATTCAAACACATTGATTCGTGTTTTTAGTGTAGTATCGAAGGCATAAAAATCGAAGTTGCTGCTATACACAAGATCCAGTTTTTTAAAGAGTTTGGTACGAGCATTCACCGATAGATTTTGCCAATTGAGCGAGTCAGCAGCTAAATTGTATGAGGTTGCAAAATTAAATGCGTCCAACAATACTATTTTCTTTAATCCAGTGCCGGTTGTATCCTTGCGAGAACGAACCTTGGCTTCTAAATTATTATTCAAACTCAAGCCTACAGTTCCCTGTTTACCCACCGTTGGTTGCCCATAAATTCCTTGTTCGTAAGGAGAATAATATTCACCCGTTGTAATTCCCGTTGCAACAAATTGGCGCGTACTAAAATCAGGTTGATAACGGAAGTTCACTTGCGGCGTCATCACATTGCGAAAGGTACTTTTACCCAATTTTAAAAACCCGTACAAGCGCGAACTGATGCTTGCATTTGCATTGTACTCTCTAGTCGATTTAAACCCCCGAATGGTATCCGTTACTATGGTTCCGGTTGATTCGTCGTAACGTTTTTCGATGGAATTAAAATACCAACGTTCGGTGTAATTAACTCCCGGCGAAAATGTAAAAAATTTGAGGAATTGAACCGATGTGGAAATCGGAATCTGGTGTTGGACTCCGTTGTTGAAATTTTGAGTCCAACCCGGGCGACCAAACAAAGTATCGGCTTGCGTAATGGTATTGCGGCTTTGAAGCGTGTACGTAATTCCCATTTTCTCATACCAACGCTGATTCCCAATCGGATTTTTGCGTTTTAAGGGATAAAAGCGGTTCATATTCACCTGCAGTTCGGGAGCGGAAAGTGTGACAATTTGAGTCGCTGTATTTTGACTATGACCCGCACTTAGCACCATATTAAATGGAGTATTGGCGAATGTTTTAGCATACGAAATACTCGATTGGAAGGTATTGGCTACAATGTTATTTGCATTGAATGAATTGAGTTTGTTGTAATTACTCGAACCCGCTTGCACCGATGCAGAAAATCTGGAATTGGG
Source organism: Arcicella sp. (assembly GCA_040403275.1). GTDB lineage: Bacteria > Bacteroidota > Bacteroidia > Cytophagales > Spirosomataceae > Arcicella. The sequence continues at coordinate 1,238 of JBBAKZ010000576.1, forward strand.
TCTAGCTTTCGGGTCTTGATTGTGCTTCCAAGTAATAAAGAAATCTTTGTTTACCGAAGAACCCAATAGTTCAGGATCGCCTTGCAGAATCTTCGAAAAGCGCATATCCAAGTTTCCATTAAAATGGTAACGATAATTGTAAGATGTTCCTGCACTCAAACCCCAAGATCCTCTCGAATAAATATTTCCCCGAATGGATGCATCCACATAATCGTTGATCCCAAAATAATATCCACCTTCTTGAAGGAAAAATCCAAGACCCGGAGATTCTCCATACGTTGGAAAAATGATACCCGATTTTCGTTTGGTGCTATTCGGAAAAATTCCAAAAGGGACCGCCAAAGGAGTTGGAACATCTTCAATCCACAGATTTGCAGGACCGGAAACTATTTTATTATTGGGGATTAC
>JBBAKZ010000577.1:0-1638 GCA_040403275.1 Arcicella sp.
CAAATGCCCATTTTATATGGAATTAGAGCTACACAGCAAATCAAAGCCAATTTTTCGCATATCAAGATTATCATTATTTCAATGCACGATGAATCTCATTTTGTTACACACTTGATGGAATTGGGTGCGAATGGATATTTATTGAAAGATGCTGACCCTGATGAGGTTGAAAATGCGATTTATACGGTAAATAATGAAGATTATTACTACGGAAAATTCTTGTTGAAAGTGATGCACAATCGGATGGTGAATAAGCCTAGTCGAAAAGCGATTCCTTTTTTATCCAATCAAATTGAACTAACTGAAAGAGAAGTAGAAGTGCTGCAATTAATTTGCGAGGGCATAACGGCAGGACAAATTGGCGATAAAATTAATCTTAGCAGCAGAACCATTGAAGGACATCGAAACAGGATTATGGAGAAAACAGGCACAAAAAACATTGCTGGTTTGGTAGCTTGGGCAGTGCGAAATGGAATTGTGTAGTCAACATTCTGTTCATTTAGTAAAGAAATATCAAAGCACAATCTATAACTTTGTACTTTAGAAATCAATAATTTTCTCTTTTTAATACGAAATGCAAGCAAATTTTATAGAAGAACTTCGTTGGCGTGGAATGTTGCAAGACATGATGCCGGGCACCGAAGAACAATTGAATAAGGAAATGACGGCGGCTTATATCGGTTTTGACCCAACTGCAGCCTCATTGCACATTGGAAATTTAGCCACGATTATGCTTCTAAAACATTTTCAATTGTGCGGACACAAACCTTTTGCCTTGGTGGGCGGAGCTACCGGTATGATTGGAGACCCCTCTGGAAAGGCCGCCGAACGGGAATTTTTATCCGAAGAAACACTTCGTTTTAATCAGGATAGTATCAAAAATCAATTAGAAAAATTCTTGGATTTTAATGCGGGCGACAATTCTGCGGAAATGGTCAATAATTATGACTGGTTCAAAGAATTTTCGTTTTTAGGTTTTCTTCGAGAAGCAGGTAAGCACCTTTCGGTCAATTATATGATGTCGAAAGATTCCGTTAAAAAACGTCTTGAAACGGGGATTTCTTTCACTGAATTTTCGTATCAATTATTACAAGGCTACGATTTTTATTGGTTATTTAAAAACAAGAATGTCCGTTTACAAATGGGTGGTTCTGACCAATGGGGCAATATTACTACCGGAACAGAAATAATTAGGCGCAAAGAAGGTGGAAGTGAAGAAATCGAACATCGGGCTTTTGCTTTAACAACTCCTTTGGTAACAAAAGCGGATGGCACAAAATTTGGTAAATCAGAATCCGGTAATGTGTGGTTAGACCCCGAAATGACGACTCCTTATCAGTTTTATCAGTTTTGGTTGAACACAGCAGATTCTGAATGTGCAAGATTATTGCGGGTATTTACGCTTTACTCTCAAGAAGAAATTGAGCGTTTGGAAGCAGAGCACGCCGAAGCCCCGCATTTACGCATTCTTCAAAAAGCGATTGCGAAGGATGTTACCACTCGTGTACATTCCGCATCAGATTTTGAAATTGTGAAAGCGGCTTCGGAATTATTATTCGATAAAAATGTCATCGAACAGTTTGAACTAGTTGACAATCAAATAGTTGAAGCGTTGGATTTAATAAAAATACGTAAAGA
>JBBAKZ010000578.1:0-1636 GCA_040403275.1 Arcicella sp.
AAAAAGCTCGTAACTGCCAAATCGGGTTTGCCATCGCCATCCAAATCACCAATGCTTACGTCAAGCGGAGCTGTAGCCGTGGTAAGGTCAACCTTACTCTCAAAAGAACTGCTTGAAATACTTCCACTCGATGAGATATTACGAAAAACAGACACGGTATTACCAGCAGAACCCCCATAGTTTGGAACAACCAAATCAGGTTTGCCATCTCCATCCAAATCACCAATGGCTATGCTAAGACTTGTGCCAGTACTGAAAAGGCTCACTTCCGGATCAAAACTATTGGCAGCAATGGCTCCTCCTGCAAAAGTTACTCGAAAAGGGGCGGCACTATTGGCCATCAAAGCAGTGCCTAAATTTAAGACCGAAATAGCCTGATAAGTTGCCCCAGTTGGAACAGTCACCGTTAAGCTGGTGCTAGTCCCAGCAGTCACCGTGGCTTTGGTTGCCCCAAAAAACACCATATTTTGATTGGCCGTAGCGTTAAAATTAGTTCCCGTAATCGTCACTGAGGTACCAATATTGCCACTTGCTGGCGAGAAACTGGTAATCGTGGGTGGGTTTGGAATCGGTGGAGAGACTTTTGCGTAAGCTAATCCTAACCTTAGTAAAGTAAAAATAAATGCGGTAAACCAGAAGGGTATCTGTCTTTTCATAAAAAATTAAGTTTCTGTTGAAAACCTAAAATTGAACAAAGCCAGAAAATATTAAAATAAAAAAGTGCCTGATGTAGTCAAAAAGGATGCTGAATTAGACATTAGGTGGGTTAGTTTTCAGCGAGCCATTCCACAAAGTGGGCCGTTTTTTCTTTTCGTATAATTAATTGTTCCGAAAAAGGATGGATTAAATTAATTAATAATTTACGTTCAAAATGCCGAGAAACGTCCTTGATGACTCTGCGATTGACAATAAATTGCCGATCAATTCGATAGAATTCTGAGCCTAATTTATTTTCTAGTTCTTCCATAGATTGAGAAATAGGAAAATGACTTCCTTCCAACGTGTGTAATTGAACCACTTTGTTTTTAAGTTGAAATAAACCAATATTTTCCACGGGTATGGGAAGGATTTTATCACCTTGATGAACTATCAAAGATTGGTTTTTATTCAATTTGGGTAATAATAAGGCCGAAAGCTTACCATAATCAATTTGGGGAGCACTAAAATTTTCTTTCAACAAGCGGTATTTTTCGAGCGATTGAGCGATACTTATTTTATTAAAAGGTTTCAATATGTAATCGATTCCATTATTTTTAAAAGCTTCCAAGGCATATTGATTATAAGCAGTACAAAAAATAATCGGTGATTTTACCGATACTTTTTTGAATATGTCGAATGAATACCCATCGCCTAATCGAATATCAGAAAAAATAAGATTATGGCCTACATTTGTTGAAAAATATTCAATGGATTGAGACACGGTAGGCAAAATAGCAATTACTTCAATGCCAAAGTTCAATGAGGTCAAATCGTGAATTAGGTTCTTGGCAGTGAGTTTTTCATCTTCAATGATTACTATTTTCATGATTTTAACAGGGTTAATTGTACCTTAAAATATTGTTGGTTTTTGTCAATAGCAATGGGTTCGCCAGTCAGAATTTTCATTCTTTCATCCAGGTTGTGAAGTCCTGTTTTT
>JBBAKZ010000579.1:0-1619 GCA_040403275.1 Arcicella sp.
TTATGGATGTCTATTTTGAATTTCTTGGCAATGTGTACCCAATTATGTGTAATTTTTGAATAAAAATCAAAGTTTCTACTTGCTTTTCTTTGATGGCTATAAGCGATTAAGGTTTGAAAATGTAAGATGAATTGATGATACAAACGATTGTATATACTTAGCTCGAAGAGGAGATATTTTACGTTAAACTGCTTATGTATTGAATTAATATTTCCATGCCTTTTATGGCGTGTGTAAACATTCAAAAACGATTTACTTGGCCTATAGGTTTAACTAAGTTGATAAAATAATTTACCCTTTCAAAGGCTTCAACAAATATTCCAATCCATTCAATTTGATTTCGTATAAAGTTTCCAAAAGCATTCCTAAACGTCCTTTTGGAAAGCCTTGATTATAGAACCAAACGAGATAGGGTTCTGGTAAATCGCAGAGAATACGACCTTTGTACTTCCCAAAAGGCATTTCCATTTTGGCTAATTCTTGAAGAATATTCGCATCAAATTGCTCGAAATTTACGGCTTCCATTTGTTTGTGGTTTATGGCATTAAGAGTAAATTTAACAAGAAATCTCCAATTCTGCATCAAGTATTTAATTCGTCGTTATCTTTACTATTCGAAATACTTCGCAACAATCCAACCTCACATAAATGAAAAAATCACTGTTATATTCATTATTTATTGCCACTATCATTAGCCAAAAGCTTGAGGCTCAAAACGTTAAGATTGGTGAAAATAATGGCACCATTACTTTTGAAGAATACGAACCCAAATCTACTTTGGTAACGCCTCAGCATCCCATCAAAAGGGCAAAATTTCCATTTATTGATATTCATAATCATCAATGGGAAATGGATAGTCCTGAGAAAGTGACGAAGTTAGTAAAAGAAATGGACCAACTCAATATGGGTATGATGGTCAATTTGAGTGGTCGTGGTTGGGGAGGCGACGAAGCAAAAAGTAATGCAACGCTTTATAATCAAATACAATATACGCAAAAGAATTACCCCAATCGTTTTTCAGTTTTTACCAACGTTGATTTCTCGAAAATGGATGAAGCAGGTTGGACGGACAAAGCCGTGGCAAAATTAGCGGATGACGTAAAAAATCATGGAGCAAAAGGTTTGAAAATCTATAAAAATTTAGGGTTAAACATAAAAGACCATGGCAAATTAGTGGCCGTTGATGATGCAAGAATTGACCCAATTTGGGCAAAATGTGGCGAATTAGGTATTCCTGTAATCATTCACACTGCCGACCCTGCCCCTTTTTGGCAACCGGTGGATTCGTATAATGAACGCTGGTTGGAATTGAAAACCCACAAAGAACGCAAAAGAGAAACGAGTAAAGGTGATTTTTCGTGGGAACAATTAATTGAGCAACAACACAATGTTTTCAGAAAACACCCAAAAACTACTTTCATTAACGCCCACATGGGTTGGTATCCGAACAATTTGGCAAAATTGGATAGTTTAATGGACGTTTTCCCCAATATGTACGCCGAAATTGGTGCAGTGATTGCCGAGTTGGGTCGCCAACCGAGAGCGGCGAAGAAGTTTTTTGAAAAACGTCAAGACAAAATTTTGTTCGGTAAAGACTCCTACATTCCCGATGAATATGAG
>JBBAKZ010000580.1:0-1601 GCA_040403275.1 Arcicella sp.
GAATGCCAAACTTTCGTAATTTCATGTTTTAACGTTGGAGAATCCTTCAATTTTTGAGTATAGCCATTCACAAATTGCCTTTTGAAATGAAGAAAGCATAAATGATAAGAAAGTGAAAAATAAAGTATTAAAAATCCACCCTAACGACAACGTAATTGTTGCGCTAACCGATTTACAGAAAGGCGAAACCGTAACCTTAGACGGTCAATCTTATACCCTTACCGAAAATATTGCAGCCAAACACAAATTTGCGATGTACGATTTTGAGGTGGGTTCAGAAATAAAAATGTACGATGTTTTGGTTGGGAAGGCGAATCAGCCCATTTTGAGAGGCGGAAGTATCAATATTTTCAATGTAAAACACGCTGTCAATTCTTTTGAATTACGGGATAATCACGCCGAATGGCAAGCACCCGATTTATCGAAATTTACAGGGCGTACTTTCAACGGTTATCATCGCCCCGACGGTTCTGTTGGAACGGCAAATTATTGGTTGGTGATTCCTTTGGTTTTTTGCGAAAACCGTAATATTGAAGTTCTCCGTGATGCTCTCGTGGATGATTTGGGTTACGCTCGTAAGCATAATTACCAAAACCAAACCAACGATTTAATTTCTTTGTACAGAGCGGGCAAAACGGTAGAAGAAATCTTATCGGCAGATTTACAAAATACTTCGGATGGTACACAAAAGCATCAACTTTTCCCCCATGTTGATGGCGTAAAATTCCTGCTTCACGATGGCGGTTGCGGTGGAACACGTCAGGATTCTACGGCGCTTTGTGGCATGTTGGCGGGTTATATCACGCACTCAAATTGTGCCGGAGCAACTGTTTTGAGTTTGGGTTGTCAAAATGCCCAGGTGGGTGAATTGAAGGCTGAAATTGCCAAAAGAGATGCCAATTTCCAAAAGCCACTGTATATTTTAGAACAACAAAATATTGGTACTGAGGCTGAAATGATGGCTCAGGCATTGAAACAAACCTTTGCGGGTTTGATGCAAGCCAATCAAAATACTCGTCAGCCAGCACCTTTGAGCAAATTAACTATTGGCTTAGAATGTGGCGGTTCGGATGGGTTTTCTGGTATTTCTGCCAACCCTGCCATCGGTTACACATCTGATTTATTGGTAGGTTTGGGCGGAACGGTTATCCTTGCCGAATTTCCCGAATTATGCGGCGTTGAACAAGAATTAACCGACCGTTGCGTAAGTCGTGACGATGCCGCTTTATTCAGTCATTTAGTAAAAACGTATAACGAAAGAGCCAAAGCCGTAGGTTCAGGTTTTGACATGAATCCTTCACCCGGCAATATCAAAGACGGATTAATTACGGATGCCATTAAGTCGGCGGGAGCGGCAAAAAAAGGGGGCACTTCGCCCGTTACTTCGGTTTTGGATTATCCCGAGAAAGTGACCAAACCAGGACTTTGCCTTTTGTGTACGCCCGGAAATGACGTGGAATCAACGACGGCGGAAGTGGCTTCTGGGGCAAATTTAGTGTTGTTTACGACGGGTTTAGGCACGCCAACGGGCAACCCAATTACGCCCGTGGTTAAGATTTCAACGAATACTAAATTATTCAATAAAATGTCGGATATTATTG
>JBBAKZ010000581.1:0-1598 GCA_040403275.1 Arcicella sp.
AAGCGATGAAATGAGGATTTGCTACTAGTCCAATAAGCTGATCAGTGCCGACAATGAATTTGACGAGAATTTGTTAATGTTGATCAGTTTCCTAGCGGCAATCAGAGAGCCTTGATATTCAAATTGTACTGTTAAACGAATACATTTTTGAATTATCAACACATTTCACCATTGATGTCGATTTAATTGAGTACAATTCGTAGTTTTTTTATTTTATAATGTTTTTATTTACATTCTTGATATTCTTCATCTAGTCTATCGTCATTATTGGCGGTCGAAGAATCAGCTGACTTCCCTTGTTTGTTTTTATGATGCTTACGTATGGCGTGAAATTGGATATTTGCTGTAGAGGTACCCGGTAGATGAGCTATCGAAAATGTACAGTAATTGCACTTTGCTACTCGTGTGTCTTTTTCGCCTTCCAAGCTGAAGTGCTGCCATAACCAAGAGCGTTTTGTAGTCTTCGTGCAACTTTGAATCGAGGCGGCGGCGGTTGGAATTACACCAGGGTCAGCTTCTTGCAATGGTTGCTCATCTTGCTCATCTTGCTCATCTTGCTCTGCTTGCTCATCTTGCTCTGCTTGCTCTTCCTCCTCTTCAGATTGCTCTTCAACCTCTTCTTGTTCGCTGCGAATATACTCTTCAAATTCTTCAACATCATTGTCTTGTTCTTCTTCCACCTCATCTGCTTCCGCATCAATCGCGTATTTGTCATTAAAGTTGAACGCTGAACGCCGTCTCTTTGGTGGTTGAGAGAAAATGTCGATCAGGTCTTCTGATTCGCTTTCCATTCTAATTTTTTTTGTAATAGTAGTTGTTATGATTTATTCAATTGAAATTGAACATGAAAACAAGTACAATGACTTTAACAAAACAATGTGAACATATGTTGCAATTAGACGAGAGCGTTTTTCCTGCATGCATTTTAAAATTTTAGCTTCAAATAGTTAAACAAGTGACTTACATTTAGTCTTACAAGCTACCGTGAAGATATACTGTGAAAAATAAAAAGACGATGTTACGTTCAAAGACTTATTAATACGTAATTTTTTAAGTCATTTCGAAAAAAGGTTTTTTGGTTCCGTAATATATAAGCTCAATTACGTAATTCCACATTTTATTACGGAATTGTTATTAAAAATTACGTTTTTTTCGAAATTGAAACGTAACTATTAGACCTAACTACGTAATAAGTTTTTTTATTACGTGTTCTAAATCCGTATTTCGTATATCCAATTTGACGATGCGTAACTATTAGACCAAATTACGTAATAAGTTTTTTTATTACGTGTTCTAAATCCGTATTTCGTATATCCAATTTGACGATGCGTAACTATTAGACCAAATTACGTAATAAGTTTTTTTATTACGGTTACTAAATCCGTATTTCGTATATCCAATTTGACGATGCGTAACTTCTACGGGATATGCCTTACGTAATGCCAGCTTTACGTAATCAAAACCACAATACGTAATTTTTCCAAAAAATTACGAAAGCATCCGTAACGGTACGGTGACCATCCCTAGTTTTAACGCATTACCGATCGCGTTAATTACGCGTTTGAAAATTAGTTATTTATTTCTCAGGTAGCATTGTA
>JBBAKZ010000582.1:0-1596 GCA_040403275.1 Arcicella sp.
TGCGCTCCCAACATATTAGGAACACCCCGAATAAAAGCAAATTTCTTTCCTTCCAAAAATGAAGCTGGACAGGGCAAGCCATCCATTTTTTGCAGCGCTGGTTTATAATCAAACATTTCTAATTGCGAAGGAGCACCCGCAGTATGGATATAAATCACGGATTTTGCTTTTCTTAAAAATGGAGAATTCTTAGGCGAAAGTGGGTTTTGAGCATTGGTTAAAACATTCGCAGAGGAATTGCCAACGCCGCAACTTTCAAGGAATGAGCCCATCGCTATCATGCCAATTCCGGTGGTGCATTGTTTAAGAAAATGCCTACGGGTTTCGAATGCTACGAGATGTTTATGTGCTTCTTGGTGGATTTTCATTTTGTTTTATTTTTAATATTATTCCTTCATCACAAATTCATCTAAATTCAAAATTGTCATAGCCACCATGGTTTTTGCTGCCAAATCGGGCATATTTTTGGGCTTGATGCTGTTGTCTTCACAGTACCCCAAAAATAACATGGCTTCCTTCGGTTTTTTCTTAAAATCTTGGAGTGATTTTTGGTATAAATTATTCAAAATCAATAATTTATCATTGGATATTTCTTTCGACATTGCCAGTGAATACGCTTTACGGATTTGTCCAATAATATCCGCTTTTTCGCTATTCATTCGCTTCGCAAAATATCTGGCACACTCCACATAAACGGGGTCGTTTAGGCTCGTGAGTGCTTGTAGGGGCGTATTTGTACGTAGGCGTCTCGCCAAACAAATTTCCCTGCTCGTTCCATCAAAAGTTATCATGGAAGGGTAGGGGCTACTTCTCCGCCAATAGGTATATAAAGCACGTCTAAATTGGTCTTCGCCTTCACTTTGCTTCCAACGAATACCGCTATAAGGCGCTCCCCAGATACCCGTTGGTTGATAAGGCATCACACTTTTTCCGTACCTTTTGTAACTCAAAATACCACTCACCAAAAGCGCTTGGTCACGCACTTGTTCCGCCGATAATCTAACCCTTGCCCCACGAGCAAAAAAGAGATTGGCAGGGTCCTTTTCCAACATTTCGGGCGTAACTTTTGAGTCTTGTTGATAGGTAGCCGACATCACTATTTCTTTTAATAATTGCTTGGGTTGCCAATTATATTCCCTCATAAATTTGAGGGAAAGATAATCCAATAATTCAGGATTTGAAGGCGTAAATCCTTGAGTACCAAAGTCTTCCATTGTTTCGACGAGTCCAACGCCAAAGAGTTGTTCCCAAAAACGATTCACGGCCACTCTTGCAGTTAAAGGATTCTGTTCACTACCAATCCACGTGGCTAAACCTAAGCGATTTTTGGGAAAATTTCTTGGTAAACCACCAAATAAAGTAGGAATATCGGGTTGTACTTCTTTGGTTTTTACCGTCCAATTTCCCCGTTCAAAAACGTTAGATTTTCGGTGTAAATTCTGCGGGTTTTCGTCCATTATGAGGGTAATGTCCGTGCTGATATTGGCCAATCGCCAAAATTCTTTTTGCATCAAATCATGTTCAGGGTTGTTTTTGGCCGGAAATTTGCTCAAAAATCCAAACCAATCGAAATAGGCGGTATAATCTTCTTGGCCC
>JBBAKZ010000583.1:0-1586 GCA_040403275.1 Arcicella sp.
ATTAGATATTCTGAGATTAGTGCGGATAACTTTTTTACGAACCCCCAAATCCAAACCCCTAACACCTTATTTATCGACAACATCGGTATGTTATCCTCCCTTTATCAATACGCTGATTTTGCGTGGATAGGAGGGAGTTACGGCAAAGGATTACATAATATATTGGAAGCAGCAACGTTTGGTTTACCGATATTTTTTGGCAATAAAAATTATCATAAATTTCAAGAAGCTGTTGATTTAGAGAGACTTACGGGTGCGAAAGCGATTGATGATACCGCAGAATTTTCGGTAGGATTTCAACAATTATACGATAACATTGAATTAAGAAATCAAAAATCGGATATAATTAAAAAATACGTGAAAGAGAATGTAGGAGGGACGGATAAGATTATTAAATATGTAAGTGAATTGCGGATTTTTGATTTGTGATTGCGGATTTGATATCGATAGATGGAAGAAAAATGTAATTAATAAAACTCCTTGTATTGATATACTATTTTAAATCCGAAATCCAAAATCCGAAATCAAAAATATTCAAAATGAAAGGATTAGTGATGCGTTCAACGGGTTCTTGGTATGAGGTTTTAGATGAAAACAAACATACTTGGAAGTGCCGTTTGAGAGGAAAATTTAAAATAAAAGGACTCAAAACCTCCAATCCAATTGCGGTGGGAGACCGGGTACTTTTTGACATAGAAGATAAGGTTGAAAACACGGGAATTATTCATGATATAACGCAAAGAGAAAATTATATTATTCGTAAATCGGTTCATAAAACGGCTCAGGGGCACATTTTAGCGGCAAATCTCGACCAAGCTGTGGTAATTATGACGCTGAATTACCCAAGAACTTCCTTAGGATTTTTGGATAGATTTTTGGTTTCGGCGGAATCATTTAGGATACCAACAATCATTGTTTTTAACAAAGTGGATTTGCTGTCGGAAGAAGAAAAAGAGTATCTTGTGGACTTGGCAACGATGTATGATGAAATTGGTTATCCGTCTATTTTTACCTCGGCCACTGCCAACATTGGAATTCAAGAATTTGAGGATATATTGAAAAATAAAATCTCCTTAATTTCGGGACATTCTGGCGTGGGAAAATCAACCTTAGTCAATCAAATTTCCCCTGATTTGGATTTGAAAACCAAAGAAATTTCTACTTTTGCCAATAAAGGGGTACACACCACAACGTTCTCAACCATGTTTGAAATCTCCGAGAATTCTTACATTATTGACACGCCAGGCATTAAAGAATTGGGTTTAATTGACATTGAAAAAGCAGAATTATCCCACTTTTTTCCAGAAATGAGGGAATTGTTAAACAAGTGTAAATATCATAATTGCAAACACCTTAACGAGCCTCAATGCGCTGTAATACAAGCAGTTAAGGATGGAAATATACAAGCAAGTCGTTATTCGAGTTATTTGAGTATGATGGATGATGATGATAATAGGCGATAAAAATTTTAAAAATTTATCTTATCATCTAGATTTAAAGACTTCTCTTTCAAAGATACATTAAATCTAGAACCTCATTGGACAGATTTGCCAGGTGAGATGGTTAATCCAAGACTTTCTCAAAAG
>JBBAKZ010000584.1:0-1583 GCA_040403275.1 Arcicella sp.
CATTACGGCTAATTCTGCCGTGGAGGTATGTCCAATACTGCGTTCGTAAGCGCCCGGTGCTGGACCGTGTGGAATGCCTCCGGGATGTAAGGTGATGTGTCCTTTTTTGATATTATTCCTACTCATAAAATCACCATCTACGTAATACAAAACTTCATCCGAATCAATATTTGAGTGATTATAGGGCGCTGGGATTGATTTCGGATGATAATCGTACATCCTCGGGCAAAACGAGCAAACCACGAAAGCTTTGGTTTCAAAAGTTTGGTGAACCGTGGGTGGTTGGTGAACTCGGCCCGTAATCGGCTCAAAATTATGAATCGAAAATCCGTAGGGAAAATTATAGCCATCCCAGCCCACCACATCAAAAGGATGCGTTGGATAAAGCATTTCGTAAAGCAAGCCTTGTTTTTTGATTTTTATGATAAAATCCCCTTTTTCATCGTGCGTTTCTAAATCCGTGGGTAATTTATAATCACGTTCACAAAAAGGCGAATGTTCCAGTAATTGCCCGAAATAATTGCGGTATCTTTTTGGGGTGTAAATGGGATGAAAAGATTCCGTAATTAACAGGCGATTATCTTCTGCATCGAAGGTGATTTGGTAAATCATTCCCCGAGGAATCAGCAGGTAATCTCCGTATTCAAAAGCAATATTGCCCAATTGGGTACGCAATTTTCCGGAGCCTTGATGCACAAATATCAACTCATCGGCATCAGCATTTTTGTAAAAATATTGTGTCAGCGACTTTCGGGGAGAAGCCAAAGAAATATGAACATCAGCATTTACTAAAACGGGCTTTCTGCTTTCCAAGAAATCGTCTTTTGGCATCACATCAAAACCTTTCAATAAACGAGCTTTGAGGTGTTTTTGAACCGCAATTTTGGGTGAAATATCCGTTTCTGATAAAACTTCTTTCACCATGGTTGGCCGATAAATCTGGTACATCAAGGATGACATACCTTCAAATCCAACCGTACCAAACAATTGTTCGTAATAAATGCCCCCTTTTGGCTGCTCAAATTGGGTGTGTCTTTTGGGGGGAATTTTTCCAAGTTTATGATAAATTGGCATTTTTTTGCATGATTTTAAAGATTTCCTCTTTTCTCTTGTTCTCGTTCAATGGCTTCAAATAAAGCTTTAAAATTCCCTTTTCCGAAGGATGTAGCGCCTTTTCGTTGAATAATTTCAAAAAATAAGGTAGGTCTATCTTCCACGGGTTTCGTAAAAATCTGTAATAAATAACCTTCCTCATCTCGATCCACTAGAATATTTAGTTCTTTCAATGATTCAATCCCTTCATCGATATGGCCAACACGTTCCAACAAATCCTCGTAATAGGAGACAGGTACTTGTAAGAATTCAACGCCCCTAGATTTTAAAGCCGAGACGGTTTTGATAATATCATTCGTTGCTACCGCAATGTGTTGAACACCAGCGCCATTATAAAATGCTAAATATTCATCAATTTGAGATTTTCGAATTCCCGCCGCCGGTTCATTAATTGGAAATTTGATGTAACCATTGCCATTTGAAACCACTTTTGACATTAAAGAGGAATATTCGGTGGAAATATCATGGTC
>JBBAKZ010000585.1:0-1582 GCA_040403275.1 Arcicella sp.
GGAGAAGAATACCGAAAATTATTTGAATCACGGCGGACGTCATGTCAATTAATACCTTTGGCAATGCTTTTTGAATATTGACGATGTCAAAAAAACGGTTCATTAATTCTGGGGCATACGAACCTAAAAGTGCCTCGGATTTTACCCTTGGAATTCTATACGTAAACTCAAAAGCGGCTTTCGTAAATACCCTTCGCTGTAATACTTCGACCAAAGTCAATTGATAAATCTGCATTATGCCCGAAATAATCACACCCACAATCACTACGCCAATCAAAACATAGACCGAACTAAAAGCCAAACCGCCCGAAACCAAACCGATAATTGCCTGAATTCCAAGGGGTAAAGATAAACTGATGATCCCAATAACGATGGCATAAATGTAAATATAGCCAATGTCTTTGCGTTCGGGGCGAAGCATTCTGAAGAGTCGCTTCAAAGGACTCAAATGTTCGGTTTCGGTATTGACGTTAATATTGTCGAGAGGATATACGGTCAAAAACCTAATTTTACCGTTCAGAGCAACATCAGGATTATGCGCAATTATTTGAGGATTAAAATGGGTATTTTCTGAAATTTCTTCTACCGTATTATGCTCACTAATTTGATACAGAAACGGTTTTTTATTTTTGAGTTGATGCCCAGAAACAATAACCTTTTCACCCTCAAAAAATATAATCGGATGTTCAACATTTTGGAGTAATTGCGAAAATTTTTCTGTTGAAATATAATTTTCGACAAGCAGAAAGTTTTGTTTTCGGGCAGTTTGTATTAAATCACTAATAAACATGTTGAATTCTCCGGAAGTATAGATTTTTGCCTCGGGAAAAGTACTACTTTGGGTGAAATTATCAAACTTGTTTCCGTAAAACTCGGTTAGTTTCTTGACAATAAGGCTTAACTGAGTAGATTGCATAGTTATAGGGATAAATTTTGTTAGTTAAAATTATATTGCAAGTTAACATATAAAAAGAGAATCTGGTTTGGAGGAGCACATTAGAAAATCATTAATTATTACTTTTATGTAATTTATTTCACAAAAGTAATATTTAATGATTTGAAATTAATACTCTCAAAGTTTGTGCGTAAATTTATATGCTTATACTTACCTGCCCAAAAACTTCAATCCAGAAACAAAACAATTCAAATGCTTCAAAGACTTTTATTAAAATTTACTGTATCCTTTTTTTTGCTTTATTCCTTTAATTTACAGGCTTTTAGTGGTAATCCTGTGGATTCTCTGACGGTGAAAAGTATCATTCAAAAAGCGATTGAAGCAGCACCCGGACACGATAAATCTTACGCAAACTATTCGGCGGAATCCTTTATTCAGAATTCTGGTAAGTGGACGAGAGTGCCCAATATCTGGAAGTCGCTTTTGGTTAAAGAAGGAATTGAAGAAGGTTTAAGCTACCAATCGGAATCTTTTGTAAAATTTTCGGTTAATAATTCAAATGACTATCAGTTTGATTATCATGCCATTAGAAATAATTATCACGCCGAAGTCCGTCCCGATAAATTAGTAAATCCCAATTTTTATAAAGCTATTTTAGGCACGGGTGCTATTTCTCCTCTTTCTCCG
>JBBAKZ010000586.1:0-634 GCA_040403275.1 Arcicella sp.
TAAGTCAACATTTTTTAATAAATATTCAGGCGATCGCATTTTCCAATAGTCATGATCTTCAGGGTAATTCAACCAATCATAATAAAAAGAATCGGGTGCTAACTCTTGCAGAATATTAGGATTAGCAGGAATTTGATCAAATAAAGGTAAATAACGAGATGCAGTATAGAGTTTTTGAAACGTAGTATTATCGCCTTTTAGTTTGGCAGTCTCGGCGGCTAATTGAATCGCCCAAGCTAAATTCATTTGTAAACAAAACGCGCCATTTTCATAGGCCCAATCTTGATACAAATTATAGGCAATCATGGCGGGACAAATAGTTTTTAAAGCGGGGGGTTGATGAACTGCGGCATAGAGTTGAGTCATTCCTTGATAGGAAAAGCCATACATTCCCACGTTTCCGTTACTTTGGGGTAAATTTGCCGCCCAATTAATGGTTTCTAATCCGTCTTCAATTTCGTTTGCAAATAGATGAAATTCCCCTTCCGAACTGCCTCGCCCTCTAACATCCTGAATAACAACTAAATATCCCTGGGACGCATACCAAGACGGATGGGCATAAACGACGGTAGAAGCAATTTTTCGTCCGTAGGGTTGACGCATTAATAACACGGGAAATTGCTCTGAACTGTCA
>JBBAKZ010000586.1:644-1568 GCA_040403275.1 Arcicella sp.
TTAATGCGATCGCGTGTGATTAAAGAAACTGTCTTTTTTTGGACTGCAAACATATTGTTATTCATTAAGATTAATTAAGAAAAAATAAATATTGGCAGACCTAATTCACGAATTCTTCACGAATCCTTCCTATATTTTTTTATAGATAAATTTAATTTTTCATTAAAGTCTGTCGATAGCAAGATTTAAGAAATTTATATTCAGTTTGGATAAAGACACCGCACTTTTCGATTCTCCACAACAGACAAAACTAATTTATCGCTTTTTTACCTACAATCTACGCGATCACAGGAGTTCCCATGAAAGCTCTTTTACTATATCCCCATTTTCCCCAATCTTTTTGGTCTTATGACCGAACCTTGTCAATGGCTGGACTCAAAGCACTTCTTCCGCCCTTGGGAATCATTACGGTTGCTGCTCTCTTACCCAAAGATTGGCAAATTCGCTTTTACGACCGCAACGTTAGTCTAGAGACCGATGCTGATTGGTAATGGTGTGATTTGGTGATTCTTTCGGCAATGCTCGTTCAAAAGCCTGATTTTCATACACTCATTCAGCAAGCCGTTCGATTGGGTAAAAAAGTGGCAGTGGGTGGCCCCTATCCGACTTCTGTTCCCCAAGACGCGCTCAATTCGGGAGCTGATTATTTAATTCTCGATGAAGGAGAAATGACCATTCCCCAATTTTTGGATGCGATCGCCGAGGGACAACCCCAAGGAATTTTTCGCTCCTCCGAGAAACCTGATGTCACCACTAGTCCCATACCCCGCTTTGATTTGTTGGAACGGGATGCTTATTTCGTAATGGCTATTCAATTTTCGCGAGGATGTCCTTTTAATTGCGAATTTTGTGACATTATTTCTCTCTATGGACGTAAATCCCGTACCAAAGAACCGAGTCAAGTTCTGGCAGAATTACAAGTTC
>JBBAKZ010000587.1:0-1566 GCA_040403275.1 Arcicella sp.
ATTCATTGTGGCACTCTTCCCCATTCATCGTGACCATTGGATACAAAGCTGCACCCTCAACAAAACCCAATTTTTGGGCGTTTTCAATGGCTTTTCCTAAATGTTTCCATCTGTAAATCAATAAGTTACGAGCAACTTGTGGATTGGCAGTTGCCAAATAGAAAGGAATACAATAGGCTTCCGTATCCCAATAAGTCGAGCCACCGTATTTCTCGCCCGTAAATCCTTTTGGACCAATATTCAAGCGGGTGTCTTCGCCCGTATACGTTTGGTTCATTTGAAAAATATTAAAACGAATTCCTTGTTGGGCGGCGATATCACCTTCAATCACAATGTCGTTCATTTCCCATTTCGAAGCCCATTTTTCGGATTGTTCCAAAACCATTTTATCAAAACCCTTTGTTGAAATTCTTTTCAAATAGGCTTTTGAATGGCTCATCAACTCTTCAATTTGATGGTTTTCCGAGGAAAGATTGCAAGCATATTTTATTAAAACAGTTTCTTGATTTACACTGACATTTAAATGAACCTCACTCGCCACGTATTTCTCAGCTTTTATTGGAAGACTTTGAAAATCAACGGATTGTCCATTTTGGAAAATCTCAAAACGTTGTCCCGTAACCACGTGAAAGCCAGTCTTCTTTGTTTTTAATTCAATATAGCCTTCTGCAAAGGCGGTTTCTTTCTGAATTTCTTCCCAGAATTTTTCATCATAATTAGCGTCTTTATTCTTTACGTCACCATCAACGAAAGGTGTCAGCGTGATTTTTCCATCAAAATTTAATGGCGTAATTGTATAACGAATTACGCCCGATTCATCATCAACAATTGAATTTAGCCGTTTCGAGTTTATTTTTACCTGTTTCCCAGATGGAAGCGTAGCCTTAAAAGAACGTTCCAAATAACCATCTTTCATATTCAAAACTCTCTGAAAATCAGCTACTTCGCAAGTGTGTAAATCTAGGATTTCATCTTCAATTTCAACTTTAATCCCAATCCAATTAGCCGCATTTAAAACTTTAGCAAAATATTCAGGATAACCATTTTTCCACCATCCTACACGAGTTTTATCGGGATAATACACACCAGCCACGTAATTGCCTTGAAGGGTTTTCCCCGTGAAAGTTTCCTCAAAATTACCTCTCTGACCCATACGCCCGTTTCCCAAGGAACAGACCGATTCTGTTATTTCATTGAATTCACGATTGAACCCTTCTTCGATGATACACCATTCATCGTGTTTTAGATAGTTTTTCATATTTTTTACAAAATTTATAAAGGATGAATCCGTAAGATTGAAAGTCGATAATTATCACACATAATAAGCAAAAAACTATTATTTACGAACTGGAAAAAAATAACGACTTGAACTCATCTTTCATAAAAGGTTAAAAATGGGTAATATTGGATTTGCAAATTTACGTTAAATCAAAAAAAACACCCTGCTGTGCTAAGGTGTTTTTCCGTTTGCTTTAAAATAGCCGATCCACGGTCATTTCTTCAAATCCTTTGATAACAAAATCTGCTTCATGCAGAATTGCGACATCACCCACGCCGATTACTTTC
>JBBAKZ010000588.1:0-1556 GCA_040403275.1 Arcicella sp.
CCAGACAGATTTGTGTTTATGGATAAATGTGTGCCTATTTCATTCGTAAGAAAATAGTAGATATCAGGGTTCACTTTTGTGAATAATATTCTTAGAATATACTGGATAATAAATGATTGTAAACCACTTGCACCCATAATATCCTCAATTTTTTTCTTTTTAGATAATACGTCTTTATAACCTTTGTAATACAGTTTTCGCCCGTCTATGATTTCATACACGAGCGCTTCTGGTATTTCCTTTACTTTGGGTGGACGTACCAATTTGGGTGGTTGTATTTCAGCTACTAACATCGTTTTTATCTTTGTTTTATGCAATATAAAAAGACTTGACAAAATTGCCAAGTCTTTCGTTTAATCCTTATCTAAAATCATCTTCCTCTTCATCAAATTTGAAATTATCCAAATCGAATAATGAATCGGTTAAATCTTTGAATTGTAAGCCTTTCTCTAATGATTTTTTGGCAATAATCGAGAATTCGGATAAACCGTGTAGGACAAATTCCATCATAAATAATTTCTCCCGTCCTTGCATTTGTGGATAGACTTTTTCGATTAAATCATCCCATCCATCAATGGTTCTGAGTCGAGCAGAATAATCATTATCTGCGCTATCATTCAAAATATCCATTGTATTCCCATCCATAAACCAGTCAATAATTGGTTTGTAAGGATTTTTGCCAGCCTTATCTTTGGAAGCTTTTTTGATTTTTTCTGGATCCGGAAAATAGTTTAAGAATTGTGTTCTGATGGCTTTTCCAATCAGGTTTTGAGCCACAATTACGGGTCCTTCTACTTCACCTTCATAAACCAATTCTACTTTTCCACACACTGCAGGAATCACGCCCACGAGGTCCGCAACACGCACATAAGTTTTGTCTTCACCGTTCAATAACGCACGTCTTTCAGCAGCAGAAACCAAATTTTCGTAGGCTGAAATGGTCATCCGGGCAGAAACGCCCGACTTGGCATCCACAAATTCAGAAGCACGGGCTTCGATAGCGATTTGCTCAATTAAGTCGTCCATGATGTGGTTGGTTGTAACCATTTCCACCTGTCCGTCTTTCAATTTGGCTTCTTGCAAGGTAATTTTTTTACCGATTTCCAATGTCTTTGGATAATGCGTAACAATCTGAGAATCAATACGGTCTTTCAAGGGCGTAACAATTGAACCACGATTGGTATAATCTTCTGGATTGGCCGTAAAGACAAACTGTAAATCCAAAGGCAATCGGATTTTGAAACCACGAATCTGAATATCGCCTTCCTGCAAAATATTGAATAAAGAAACTTGAATACGAGCTTGTAAATCGGGTAATTCATTAATCACAAAAATACAACGGTGCGACCGTGGAATGAGTCCGAAGTGAACGACCCTTTCGTCTGAGTATGGCAATTTTAAAGTTGCTGCTTTAATCGGGTCAGCATCACCAATAAGGTCAGCCACAGAAACATCGGGCGTTGCTAATTTTTCGGTGTAGCGGTCGTCACGGTGCATCCAAGTTACGGGCGTTAAGTCACCGTGTTCGGCAATTAAATCTTTGGCAAAACGAGAAA
>JBBAKZ010000589.1:0-1039 GCA_040403275.1 Arcicella sp.
AATTTTATAGCGATTACCATTAAAAAGACTTGGAATAGCTAAAATTAATAACTCTCTTTTCTTTTTTGAATCTAAGAAAGATTAAGAATATGCCGAAAAGGGGTAAATCCTGTCAAATATACTGTTGGGGCATCCATTGGGGGTAAAGCTCCACGCAACTGAATGTTTTTATGTTCGACTTTACCTGAGCTAAAATTAATGCTATCGTTACCAACTGTGTAGCTGCCTTTTTGCTCAGAAAAAAGATAGGCATTTTCTCTCTTGGTATATTTCTCAACGCCTTTGAAAGTTCCGCCTGCTCTAAAAATTAACTCAAGTGATACGGGAACATTATCAGTACCAATCATTTCAATTTCAACTTCTACACCATTGTTAGTTTCTTTTACTTTTACAGTAGTTTGTAATTTTTGGATTTCGCTCTTCTTTCTCAGACTCCTTGGCATTTTTTCCAAATCTCCATCAGGCGAAATATTCTCTTTTTCAAGCGGTTGATAATATGGACCTTCTAAGGATTTCGTCAAAACCCAAGTGTCACCCTTTTGCTCAATTTTCTCTGATTGAAATTGCCCTTTTCCAAAGAAAGAACTTGCCACTCGCATGGCCTGCAAAACTGCATTTCCTTTATGAAAAATAAGCCAACTCGTATTATTTGATAAAAACGTACTATCCCAGTTTCCACGTCGGATACGCACTACTCCTGAATAAGGGAAATTTTTTGCGTAATTAATTGGTAATGGTTTATCGGCAGGTAATTCTTTCCAAAGCGTTGGGTCTTCTAAGAAATAGTCAAGATAGCTAGCCAATTGCTCTTTGGTACTGGTTTTTTCAATTTGGCGAGCCATTGCCGCCATTTGGCCATTGTATTTCTGCAATGCCATGAAACGATAGCAATAATAATATCTAGACATATTGCCAATTGTGCCTTTGTCTTGTCTGTTTGATGCCTCCGTAACAACCTCACCGTTTGGATGAACATAGTATAACGTCATTTCAAGGTTTTTAAACACCGGCTCTAATAATTCGGGCTTATTAAGTCCTT
>JBBAKZ010000589.1:1049-1537 GCA_040403275.1 Arcicella sp.
CGAATAGCTATTCGTACTTTTTTCGGTGTATTGTCCATCTGGGTCAAGGTCAATATGTTCGGCGAGCCACTGGTCTATGCGGGCGATATAACGTTTGTCGGGGAAAAGCTCATTCAATTTTGTCAAAGCTGCCGAAACCACCCAACGGTGATTAGGCGTATGAATTCCACCCACTATAAGCCCTTCTCCTGCATTTTTTAAGAATTTTTGCAATAATTCAATTACATTTTCTGAGCCTTTCGTGTTTGATTGTTTCAAAAATTTATAAGCAGGAATAATGTTTTCTAGCACAAAAGCCGTATCAGGAGTTGAATGGAAATTTGTTGCTAATAAGTCAATTGTTCCATCATTGTGTTGAAATTGGAGCATTGCTTTAGCAGCGGCTTCTACTGCTTTCAAAACCTCGCCTGATTGATAAAACGAAGACTCCGGACATGACATGAGCATACAGGCTTTGCCAATAAATCCAGCTGTTGAGTGAGGATTTG
>JBBAKZ010000590.1:0-1536 GCA_040403275.1 Arcicella sp.
CCGTGGAACCCAAAAATTGCATATATCAACCGCAGTATCTGTATCATCAAAGACTTTCGCAAATAAAGATTTGCAAGTATAACTAAAAATGTTAGTCCAGGATGTAAAGAAATATTTTAGCATTCAGGTGACATCAGGTTAAGATAGTGGGTTAAATTACCATAATCAGGATTTAAAAATATGAAAGAAAAATTTTTACAGTTATTGGACTTTTTGGGATTAGCCTTTTGGGTTGAAATCGGAACAACCGTTCCACGATGTACTTACTACTTTGGGCCTTTTATTTCTAAGGCTGAAGCGATTGGGACGAAAGATGGATACCTAGAAGACTTGTTAGAGGAAGGGGCTCAGGGAATTCAGGTGCAAGTTAAACGCTGTAAACCTAAAAATCTCACTATTTTTGAGGAAGGTACGGAAACGTCTTGGTTAAAGAAAATGATTTTTTCTGAGGGTTAATTTTTTTAAATATTAATCAAAAATACTAATAATTTCTTTTTTGGGGAGATAAGGCTACTTTTTCGTAGTTCTGTCTCCTTTGTCGTTTGACGGGAAAATATAGGCGATCGCAAACTTTTTTTTTTCTTAGAGATTGGCCGCTAATGATCAAACTGGACAATTCTCCTAGGGCGATCGCGTTTCTGTCCTTTCAGAAGTTGCAAATATTTTAGATCTCATAACTTAATTTATTTTGTAAGCTCTATTCAAAGAAACATTTAATAGCAAATCTGAATAAAGTCTAAAAGATGATGGGCTAATTCCAATTTACTACAGGACGCGATCGCCTGTTGTTGACCATGAGTATCTAAAAAAACAGCTTGATTAGTTTCTGTTCCAAATCCTGCATTCGGTTGATCAATGGGATTAGCTACCATAATATCCAGCTTTTTTCGATGTAATTTTTCGAGGGCGGGCGTAATAATATCTCCTGTTTGTGCGGCAAAACCAATCAGTAATTGGTGAGATCTTTTTAATTGACTTAATTGCCCAATAATATCAGGAACAGATTGTAATTTTAACTGGGATGGTAACTCTTTTTTAGGTAATTTGTAATTAATATAATGGGCGGGTTTAACATCCGCAACCGCGGCCGCCATAATAATCCAGTCAGCTTGAAATAAATTATCGATTAATGCTTTTTCCATTTGTTCGGCGTTAACAATAGGGATAAGTCTCAATCGTTCCGAGGTCGTTATTTTTTCCGTTAAGGTCGCATGAATTAACGTTACAGATGCACCTCGGTCTAAGGCCGCTTGAGTAAGGGCTAATCCCATTTTTCCCGTCGAAGGATTTCCTATAAATCGCACAGGATCGAGATATTCTCGCGTTCCTCCCGCACTGATTAAAAGCTTTTTGCCGATTAGATCCCGTTTACCTTGGGTAAAAACTAAAGATTGCAATGTACTTAAAATGACTTCAGGTTCGGCCATTCTTCCTGTCCCCACGCGATCGCAAGCTAATAAACCCACACTAGGGCCAACAGTCCCATAACGAGGATCTTGGGTGATTAACTGCCAATTACGTTGCACCGAAACCTGT
>JBBAKZ010000591.1:0-1535 GCA_040403275.1 Arcicella sp.
GAAGCGGCTCGTCAAGCGGCAAATCGTGTTATTCTCTCGGGAAATTACACAATGACCGATACTTTTGATGCAGCATTCAATAATACTGCTAATTCAACGGAAGATATTTTTGCTACGCAAGGAACAGACCAAGATTTTGTGAATGAATTAAATACGTTCTTCGCATCTTCTTCTCAACAAGGACGAGGGGATATTATCATCAACGACCAACACTTGCAAACCTATACCGCTGGTGACACGAGAGGGCTTTTCTTCTATACATCGGGGGATGTGTTTACCGCAAAATGGGCAAAGCGAATTTCTAATATACCTCTAATTCGTTTAGCAGAAATGTATTTGACTCGTGCAGAAGGAAATTTTAGAGTTGGAGGTACACCACTGGGTGCAACTCCTTTGGCCGATATTAATAAAATTCGTTTCAGAGCAAATGCAAAACTTCTTACCAGCGTAACTTTAGCATCAATTTTGAAAGAAAGAAGATTTGAATTAGCTTTTGAAGGACATTGGATTCACGATATTAAACGGAATAAGCAGACTATTACTAAGGTAGATGGGAATAAGACTTCGACTTGGACATTCAATTCGCCAAAATTAGTTTTTCCAATACCATTAAGAGAAACCGATGCCAATAAAAGCATGATCCAAAATGATGGTTATTAATTTATAATTGAATTTTTACCAAAAAAGCGAGCCAAAAAGGACTCGCTTTTTTTTGTAAAATTTTTTTACAAAGAGTATGATTACCGAATATTAGTACCCTAATTTATAAGAAAAATACAATTTTTATCAACTGTAATTCAATAAAAATAGAAATTTTGAGAAACCAGAACTGATTTTTGAGAAATTTATTTAATTAAATAAATATAATTCTAATAATTGAGTATTTACTCGATCCATTGAGTATATAATTTGGTATTTTGTACTTAAGCATTAGAATTTTACTGCCGTTACAATTTTTAGATTGCTAATAAAAATCAGAAAAATACAAAATAAAATAAGGTGAATTGGATAAATGTACCCATAAAACAAAGATATTTAAGGATAAAACCAAATAACATTTTAAAATTCTATTGTTTATTTAATACAGATTTTATAATTTTACCTCTCACTATTATTATTTTTCATTTAACAAATTTTTAACCGTAATTAAATTAGTACATGAAGAAACAACTACTCATGACTTTGTTGCTTGCTTTCAGTTTTTGTGTGAACATTATAGCACAAGATAGAAAAGTAACAGGCAAAGTGACCGCAGCCGAGGATGGCTCAGGTCTTCCAGGAGTCTCCGTGCAATTAAAGGGCACTACCAAAGGTAGCACCACAGATGCGACCGGTAATTATTCTATTGCAGTGCCGTCAACTGGAGGTACGCTCGTTTTTAGCTTCGTTGGGACGACAAACCAAGAAATTGCCATTGGTAGTAAATCAGCCATTGACGTTAGAATGACCAATGATACCAAGCAATTAACGGAAGTTGTTGTTACGGCAATCGGAATTCAAAGAGACAAAAAGGCTTTAGGCTATCCCGTTTCCAA
>JBBAKZ010000592.1:0-1527 GCA_040403275.1 Arcicella sp.
ATATAAAAAAACCATCCTGTATGGATTGAGTGCCGGTGGCATGCTGGTATACAGTGTGGCTTGCCATTTAAAAGAAGTGCATGGTATTATTGGCATGTGCTTTTTAAAGAATGACGATAAAAGAGTGCAATACGAAACGGTAAAATTTCCCAAAACCAATTGGCTGGCTTTGCCGCTGTTGCGCTCCTTGTGCAGCCTTGGGTTGGGCAAGGTTCGTATTCCAATAAAAGGTCTTTCTAAAATGAACGACCTCGTAAATAACAAAAAGGCATTGGACATTTTTTTAACAGATGAGCTTTCTGCAAACAGCCGGGTGCAGCTGCAATTTATTTATTCGTTTGTTACCTACGTATTGCCGATACCAGTGGCGCAATTTGATAAATGCCCCATACTACTCACCCAGCCTGAAAAAGATACCTGGACACCTTTGGCCGTAAGCCAGATTTCCATGGAAGGCATAAAAGCACCCTTCACCATAAAGATTTTGGCAGATGCGGGGCATTATCCCATGGAAGAAAAAGGACTTAAACAGCTCATTGAATATGCCGATGAATTTATAAAAGGATTGAAGTAGTTTTTACCGGGGAAAGTTTTATAGTACCGCCTCACCCTAGGAGTGCAAATTTTTGTCCCGGCGGGGTTTTCGCACAAATAAACAATAAATTAGAAAGGTAGCCTATTGCCCTGGCCCAACGAATAATAGCGCTTACATTATTGTTCGCCAAAGCAAACCCCATAAAAGATAACAGTTAAAAATATACATTCCGCAGAATTTGAAACGTCTATTATCAGCTTGCCGCTAAAAATTGATTTCGCTATTTCAAACAACAAAAAAAATTACAATCATCTGTAGGCTCGGCTTATGACTAAACCAACTCAAATCAAACCCACTTCTCCCGTAATTCAAAAACGTAAAACAAGAAAAACCAAATCAATAAGAGATCGTTCTGCTCTCTCCCCATTGTACAGGAGCAGCTATATTTGATGGCGCTGTGTTCCAGAGGCACTCTCTTACCGTCATGCGGTGTAGCAAAGTATCTATCGTTATTACTTGGAAAGATAAACGGGTTTCATCCTTAGCAGAGTATTTGCCTTTCATGGGAGAATCAACCCTAAACACAGGCAAACTGATGTCGTTTTGTATGCCCTTGTAATCATAAAACTCGTTCCAGTTAGAGTTGCCATGAAAATAGGCTTTTATGTTTGGGTGTTTTTTTATAAAACTTATCCAGCCCGCCTGTTCTAATGCAGTCTTGCCGCCATCGGCAGTGGCTTTGGCAACATCTTTATAGTGTTCGGCATTTAAGTTCTCAAACTTATCTGTTGCATTAAAAGGCAAGTTGTTGGGGTTGGAAAAATGTTTTGCTTCGCTTTCGGGCTGGTCATGGGTAAATATAATGACCGGTTTCCTTCTGCTTATTTTTCTAAGGTCTTTTTTCATCCATATCCGCTCGGCAGAATCCGGCCACAAATTGATGAACATAAAATGGATGCCCCCCATATTTTTAGAATAGTGTATTTTATCAA
>JBBAKZ010000593.1:0-1521 GCA_040403275.1 Arcicella sp.
CTTTAAGATGTTAGAGAATAAAGTGGTAAATTTACCGAGAAAAAAGCATGGGAATATTCCGCTTTAAATAAATTGTGAGTTGTGATTTAGTGAGTTGTGATTTTAGTCAAACTCGATTTTTTTTGACAATAAACCAGTAATTTTAACGTAATAAACAATACTAAAATAATTTAGAACAAAAGCACAACTCACTAAATCACACTCTACAAACTCACAATTCACTAAATCGCAAATCACAACTAATAACTCAACATGAACGAAAACAGTAACAAATTCCTTTACGAATATCTAAATAATGCTTCACCTGCGGGTTTTGAAGCCTCTGGACAACAAATTTTTGGTTAGATTATATGAAACCTTACATCGACGAAACTATTATTGATACTTACGGAACCGCCGTGGGAGTTATCAATGGAAGTAGTGATTATAAAGTCGTTATCGAAGCCCATGCCGATGAAATTTCTTGGTTTGTTAATTATATTGATGATAACGGCTATATTTTCGTCCGTAGAAATGGTGGTTCTGATGCAGTGATTGCGCCTTCGATGCGTTGCAATTTGCACACGAAAAATGGCGTAGTTAGTGGAATTTTTGGTTATCCTGCCATCCACGTAAGGGATACTGCTAAAGATAAAGCGCCAACGGTCAATGATATTTTTATTGATTTGGGCGCTGCCAACAAAAAAGAAGTAGAAGAAATGGGCGTTCACGTAGGAACGGTTGTAACTTTTGTGGACGGTTTGATGGAATTGAACGATAAATTTTACGTTGGTCGTGCTTTAGATAATAGAATGGGCGGTTACATGATTGCGGAGGTGGCAAGAATGTTGAAAGAAAATAACGTTACCCTGCCATTTACGCTTTATGTGGTTAATGCTGTGCAAGAAGAAATTGGTTTGCGTGGCGCTGAAATGATTGTAAAACGTTTGAAACCAGACCTAGCTATTGTTACGGATGTTACGCACGATACACAGTCGCCGATGTACAACAAAAAAGAACAAGGCGATTTAAAATGCGGAAACGGCCCGGTAATTTGTTATGGCCCTGCGGTACAAAATAATGTTCGTGATTTTATTCTTGATGTGGCAGCTGCGAAAGAAATTGCCATTCAACGTCAAGCGGTTTCTCGCTCAACGGGTACGGATACGGATGCTTTTGCCTACGCAACGGAAGGCGTAGCATCGGCATTGATTTCATTGCCTTTAAAATATATGCACACCACCGTTGAAACTGTTCATAAAGACGATGTTCAAAAAGTTATTGACTTGATTTACAATACGTTACTGGCTTTGAAAGGTGATGAAGATTGGCGGTATATTAAGTAGATTTTATGATTGAATTGTTGAAATTTTCAATGTTCAATACTCAATTTTCAATGTTCAAGTGTTTGACTCTCAACGAATTATCCGTCAATCATTTGAACATTGAAAGTTGAACGTTAGAAACTTAAAATTCATTTTTATTTAAGAGCTCAATGTCCAAAACCCTAGCCATTTCTTCCTGCAATTTAATCTTGTTCAC
>JBBAKZ010000594.1:0-1500 GCA_040403275.1 Arcicella sp.
TGAAGAAAAATGATAAAATTTTCTACGAATACGACCAAAAATTACGCCCCGTAACGCAAAAAAATGTTACGCTCAAATACCTTGAAGATGGTAAATTAATCACGAAAAACTTCACAACCTATTACACGCATCACGGGCCAGTGATGGCGAAAAGAGACGGAAAATGGATTAGTTTGAGATCCTATAATCGTTCGATGACGAGTTTAGTTCAGTCTTGGAAACGAACCAAAGCCAAAGGTTTTGAGGATTATAAAAAAGTAATGGATTTAAAGGCGAACACTTCCAACAATACCGTTTTTGCGGATGGGAAAGGAAATATTGCTTATTGGCACGGCAATTATGTTCCCGTGCGAGACACCAAGTATAATTGGGGCAAAGTCGTTGACGGTACGACTTCCAAAACTGAATGGAAAGGTTTGCACACCGTTGATGAAACCGTGCATAGTTATAATCCCGTAAATGGTTGGTTGCAAAATTGTAATTCAACGCCCTACACGGTTGCGGGCGAAAATAGCCCAAAACGAGCCAATTTTCGCCCATATATGGCTCCCGATGGAGAAAATTTTAGAGGAATTAATGCCGTAAGAGTATTGAGCAGAGAAAAAGATTATACCATTGAAAAAGTGATAGCGGCCGGTTATGATACTTATTTATCGGCTTTTGCTATTTTAATTCCTGCCATTACAAAGGCTTTTGAAAAAATACCCCCAAGCGATACTTTATATCAAGCCTTAGCCGAACCCATTGCAACTTTGAAAAATTGGAATTATTATGCTGCAGAAAATTCGGTAGCGACCACTTTAGCCATTGAAACGGCACAAAGATTGAATTCCCAAATTACCAAAGTTTACGTAGAACAAGGCGAAACCGACCAAGTTGAAAGTACCAAACGTTTTGCCGCCAATGCCACCAAAGAGGATTTACTATTGCCTCTTTTAAAAACCGTCAATGAGCTAAAAAGCAAATTTGGCACTTGGCAAAAACCGTGGGGAGAACTCAATCGTTTTCAGCGACTTACGGGAGAATTTCAAGAAAAACACGACGATACCCAAGCGAGTTTGCCCGTTGGTTTCGCCTCCGCTTTGTGGGGTTCATTACCATCTTACAATAGTCGTTATTACGGTACGCAAAAACGCTACGGTTTGGGTGGAAACAGCTTCGTTTGTGCCGTAGAATTTGGCAAAAAAATCAAAGCAAAATCTCTTTTGGCTGGAGGGAACAGTGGTAACAAAAACTCAAAACACTTCACCGACCAAGCCCTTATGTACACGCAAGGAAAGTTTAAAGATGTACTGTTTTACAAGGAAGATGTATTGAAGAATGTGGAGCGGAGGTATTGGGTTGGGGAGTGATAAAGTAAGAAAGCCGAATGTACTTTTAACAGTAGATTCGGCTTTTTTTGCGACAATAATTTCCTACTAATACAAAACCACCTTATCCAACACCGCAGGTAAAGGCCCTTTGGTTACTAATTTCAAAGCCGCTAAATTTCCGCCTGCG
>JBBAKZ010000595.1:0-1494 GCA_040403275.1 Arcicella sp.
ACTCATAAACTAAAACCCAATCCCCTACGTTTTACTAAAAAATTAACCAACCCATGTCAATCATTAAAGCCCCACTTCTTTTTGCGGGTTCATTAGGCGAAAAGCATCTTTATACTCTGTATGATTCAGGAGCCAATTTATCTTGCATTAACCCTGAATATTTGACGGATTTAGAAATCCCAACTCACTTAGGCCGAACTCGTATGATGAGAACTGCTGCCGAAGGTCATTATATTGAGGTAACGCACCGTGTAAGTTTAGATTTCTACATGGATGATGTTTTACTTTCAGATGAATTCTTAGTAATTCCAGGACTTAGTGAAGAAGCAATAATCGGTGCGGCAACCATGCAAAAATGGCGAATTAAGTTAGATTTTGAGCATGATATCGCCATAGTAGACCCCAAAGTAGCCAAAATGCAATTAATATAAAACCTGTTTTCAAATTCAAAAAAAATACAACCATGTCAAAATCAAACATCTTTACTGCTTTACTGATTGCTTTGTCAATCAGCGTATTTGCAGGAAATAAGCCCGCAAAAAATGAGGGAGCAACGGGAATTCAATTCTTTAAAGGCACCTTCAAAGAGGCCTTAGCGAAAGCCAAAAAAGAAAATAAAATGGTGATGATGGATTGCTACACCACTTGGTGCGGTCCTTGCAAAATGTTGAAATCGAAAGTATTTGTCGATAAGACTTTGGGCGATTACATGAACGAAAAGTACGTATGCGTGGCCATGGATTATGAGAACGGCGAAGGACCAGCGGTGGCTCAACAATACCCAGTGGACGGTTACCCAACTTTATATTTCTTGGATGCTTCTGGAAAAGTAAAAAAGACTTTTGTCGGCGTTCCAAATGAAAATCCAGCAGGAGCAATTTTGAGCATGGCTAAGAAATATGGCAAATAGAATTTTGAATAAGTGATCGAGAATAATTAATCGTGATTCGAAATCTAAAAGAAAAAGGGTGTCTAAATGCTTGTATCTAAAGCCTTTAAACATCCTTTCTTTTTGAAACAGGTTCTCTATTAATTTTTAATTATTAAAATTCTCTTCTACCTTTTCCTCCTCTCATTCGGTCTTTTGCTTCGTCCTTAAGTTCACCATATTTCGCATATTGGTCAGCCGAAAGGATTGTTTTGATTTTTTCGTCCTGAGAAATTACTAACGCTCGGATATCTTTCCTAGCGGCACGTTTGTCAGTAGCATCTCTCATCGCAGCACGTTTTTGGTTTAATTCGAGTAATAAAGGTTTCATTTGAGCCACTTGGTCGTTGCTTAAAGTTAGGGCTTTTGTTAAGCGTTCCAACTGATTAGAAGCCCTTTGTTCTGGCGTTTGTCCTTGTTGAGCAACTGACTGATAACCAGCCTCTTGTGCATTTGAAACATTGATATTTACGGTGCATACAGCAGCAAAAATGCCCAAAGCTAAAACTAATTTCTTGTTCATTGTTTTATGATTAATTATGAATATTTGTGGTTTAGATGGGTTA
>JBBAKZ010000596.1:0-1477 GCA_040403275.1 Arcicella sp.
AAAAAATTCGGCGAATCCTTCATCTTTGGGACTCAAATATTTATCTAAACTTCCTTCTTTTCTGGCTACCACCATGGGAGAAATTGTTTTAAAGGACCTTGTAATGACCCCTTCTTTGGGGAGCAAATCAAATGGGTTTTCTAAAGTTTCAACTCTTTCCACGATAAAATCAGCTTGAAATTCCTGGTTAAAAAGACTCATTACTTGGCTTTGAAATAAGCCAACAATAAACCCTTCGGCTGCTTTATCGAGATAAAATGAAATAATCAAAGTAATGTTTTCAGTTCCCAATTGGATATAGGTATCCCCCTTACGAATTGGTTTAGACTTCGTAATTTGTAAAGATGAAAACGTGAAATGCTTAAATGTTTTGTGACTATCGGGAACGGTATAACCTTGATAATGGAGAAAAGAGGCATAGCTTTCATCAGCTTGATAAATTAGATTATACAGCCAAGCTTGCAATGGATACTGATAGTTGAAGAGTAGTTTTTGCTTATCTCTTGTCGGTTTTAGATGTAATTTGAATCGCATAATGAATAGTGATAGATAGTCATTCTAAGATTCTCAAAGTTAGTATTAATTAAGGATATACGTAAAGAAAGTTTAATAATTTTCCTTTGAGTTTTAATTCTGTATACTTACTCGAATAGTTTTTTTAATACAAAAAATCCCTCCAAAATCAATCTGAAGGGATTTTCTATCTTTAGTCATCCAAAGATTGATAAATTATTTGTCTAAATAAATTATTCAAATTATCTCCTTTCGTTTGTTGAGTTTGCTTCATGATTACGCCAATGATTTTTTCTTTGGGGTCGGCAAAATAATTAGTGTTAAAATATCCTCCCCACGTAAATGTGCCTTCGCTACCCATTCCGCCCTTATCTTCTCCGTTTGCTCGCAAAACACTATAAGCTAATCCGAAGAAACTATCCCCTTTTTCTCCACCAAAAAGCGTTTCGGTTTGGTTTGAAAGGATGGCATCAATGGTAGTGCGACTCAAAAATCTTTTCCCGCCTAATTCTCCTTGGTTCAAATACATTTGCAAGAAAGTTGCGTAATCTTTTGCCGTACTCGAAAGTCCTGCACCACCCGAAAAGAAAGTTTTTGCGCCTTTAATCGGATATTCTGGGTCGTAAAAAGTGGTTGGAAATTTCTCCCATTGCCCGTCTTTATTAGGACGTTGAATCGAAACTAAACGAGCAGCTTTATTTTCGGGTAAATAAAAGTAGGTATCCGACATATTCAACGGTTCAAATAATCTTTTGCGTAAAAATTCATCAAAAGGCATACCCGAAACAACTTCAATAAAATAACCCAAAACATCTAATCCTTCTGAATAGGTATATTTTTCGCCGGGATTATGATGAAGTGGAAGTTTGGCCAATTTTCTAACACTTTCGCCAATTTTTATGGGTTGGGTGGTAAATAAATCAGTAATACCCGCTTTTTTATACATGGCTTTAAAACGCTCTTC
>JBBAKZ010000597.1:0-604 GCA_040403275.1 Arcicella sp.
TCTTTAATTGACAATACTTCAATACCTGCATTAGAAACAGTTCTAATGGCAGATTCACGACCAGAGCCAGGACCTTTCACAAAAACCTCTGCTTTTTTCATCCCTGCCTCAACTGCCACTGCGGCACAATTTGAAGCAGCCATTTGAGCAGCGTAAGGAGTATTTTTCTTTGAGCCTTTGAAACCCATTTTACCAGCAGAAGCCCAAGAAATAACTTGTCCTTGATTGTTGGTGATAGAAATAATAATGTTGTTAAAAGAAGCTTTGATGTGTACTTGACCAATTTGCTCAACCACTACAACTCTTTTCTTTGCTTTGTCTTTTCTTTTAGCCTGTGCCATTTGTTTGTTAGTTTTTCTATTCCAGTTTTGAGTACGTCCGTTCTATGGAACAACCTTCTCATCTTAGAATTTTAGCGAGTTATAATCTCTCAGGATTATTAATCTCAGCTTAATTTTTACTTAGTTGCTTTTTTCTTATTGGCAATTGTCTTACGTTTACCTTTACGAGTACGAGAGTTATTCTTCGTTCTCTGACCACGTAATGGAAGACCTTTACGATGACGTAATCCACGATAACAACCAATATCCATTAAACGCTTGAT
>JBBAKZ010000597.1:614-1476 GCA_040403275.1 Arcicella sp.
ACATCAGAAAGAAGGTGACATTCCGTAGTGAATTCTCCAGCCATTATCGCAAGAATGGCACTTGCTTCATCATCGTTCCATTCGCCAGCTTTTTTGTCGAAAGAAATTTCAGCCTGTTTTAAAATTTTCTGAGCAGTGCTGCGACCTATACCGTAGATATAAGTCAAAGCAATTTCGCCTCTTTTTTTGTCGGGAATATCAACCCCTGCAATACGAGCCATACTTTTTTAGCTTTTTAGATTATTAAATAAGATAGTTTCACAACTTTCCTACTATATTATCATCCTTGTCTCTGTTTGAACTTTGGATTTTTCTTGTTAATAACATAAAGTTTTCCGTGACGACGAATTACCTTACAGTCAGCACTACGCTTCTTTATAGACGCTTTTACTTTCATTGTCGTAATTTATTTTTACTTGTAACGATAGACTATTCTTGCTTTACTTAAATCATAAGGTGACATTTCTAATTTTACCTTGTCACCAGGCAAAATTTTGATATAATTCATCCTCATCTTCCCTGAAATATGGGCAATCACTTGATGGGTGTTCTCCAACTCTACTCTAAACATAGCGTTTGAGAGCGCTTCGATGATTATTCCATCTACCTCTATGGATGATTGTTTTGCCATAATTAAATATTAACGATGTACTCTGATTTACTAATTGCTTCTTCTATAAACACGAAAGTCGTTAAAATATCCGCCTTCCCTTTTTTGATTGCAACGGTATGTTCGTAATGTGCCGATGGTTTCCTATCTTGCGTTCGAATAGTCCAATTGTCATTCTCTTGGTGAATTGCCCTTTTACCTTGATTAACCATCGGTTCAATGGCAATAACCATGTTTTCTTTCAGCTTAGCA
>JBBAKZ010000598.1:0-547 GCA_040403275.1 Arcicella sp.
ATTGATGAGTTTAAAATCTCGGGTATCGAAACGACTTTGCAATTCTGTAAATTTGTGATGAAACATGAGGCTTTTCTTTCGGGAAATTTCGACACACGATTTATTGGACTTTATTTTACGCCTGAAAAATTGGACGAAATGGAAAATAAAGAAGAAGAAATGATTGCGGCAGTTTTAGCAAGCTATTTATTTAATCATAAAAAAACTGTAAATTCGTCAGCAACAACGGCTGGATTGGCTTTACAAGAGAGTTCTTGGAAAGCCAATCGGTTGAAACATAGATATTAATCACTCAAATAAAATCAAAAAATAATGGCTTTTAACGACCAACTAAATTCAGTAAAACAATCAACGATGGTTTTCTTTAGAAAATTATTTATCGGCCTTCTGGTAATTGCCCTAATTGGAGTGGCTTTAACATTTTTATCAACCCAAATGGCTTATTCTGAAGGAGATAGAGCGGGTGTTGTTTCTAAATTATCGAAGAAAGGATATGTCTTCAAAACGCATGAAGGAGAATTAAATGTTGGAGCGCAAGGACAAGTTG
>JBBAKZ010000598.1:557-1473 GCA_040403275.1 Arcicella sp.
TTGGTAATATGTCGAATAATTTGTGGCAATTCACGATTGCAGGTGGCGATGAAAAACTAACAAAAGAGATTGAAGACGCAATGACTACTGGAAAACGAGTAAAACTTCATTACGAACAACGGTATATGAAATTTTCTTGGATGGGCGACACAGAGTATTTTGTTACTAAAGTAGAGGCAGCACAGTAATTATTTATGATTGAATTGTGAGTTGTGATTTTTTCAGTATGAAACTCACAACCCACAACTCACTCACTCACAAATTACCTATAAAGTTAATGTCGAAAGAACACTATTCATGTTTCTAACCGCATCCGCAGATTTTGCAAAAAGCGCTTGTTCCTCTTCGTTCAATTTGTAGTCGATGATTTTTTCCCAACCAGTTCTTCCTAAGACCACGGGAACGCCCATACAAATATCAGATTGACCATATTCGCCTTCTAATAATACAGAACAAGGAATTACTCTTTTCTCATCACGGATAATTGATTCAACTACTGCCATGGTTGCTGCACCAGGAGCATACCAAGCAGAAGTTCCCAATAAACCGGTCAAGGTAGCTCCACCAACCATTGTATCAGCCGCCACTTTTTTCAACGTATCAGCATCCGCATAATTAGTAACGGGTGTTCCATTCCAAGTAGCTAAACGAGTCAAAGGAATCATCGTGGTATCTCCGTGACCACCAATGACTGTTGCGTGTAAATCGTTTGGAGACACATTCATAGCCAAAGACAAATAACATTTAAAACGAGCTGAATCTAAAGCACCACCCATGCCAATAATACGGTTTTTAGGTAATCCGGAAGCTTTCAACGCTAAATAAGTCATCGTATCCATTGGATTAGAAACAATCACAAAAATAGCATCAGGAGAATATTGTAAGATATTTTCAACTACACTTTTCACAATACCAG
>JBBAKZ010000599.1:0-1450 GCA_040403275.1 Arcicella sp.
CTATATCCTCTTGAGAGGTTCAATTTAAGCGTTGATATTTCACTCATTTGAAGTGATAAGCCCAAACTTCCAGAAAAATCGTGGTAAGTTTTAGTAAATTCTTTAAACTTCAATTTACTAGATAAATTTGGAACGTCCGTAGGCTTTTCGTTTTCATCCAAATACAAAATATGGCTATTTATATTTGGATTATCGTAACGAATACCACCTGCTAAAGTAAGTTTTTGATTGAAGGTTTTTTGGGTAAAAATAAAGCCCCCAACATCAAATAAATTATATTCAGGAATGATAAATTCTAAGCCTTTGTTTTTATTATATTGATACATTCCACCCAATCCTACAGAAGTTTCCCAACCATTCATTTCAGTCAGATTATAACGTAGATTGTAGTTAAACGTGCTTAAATCAAATAATAGCGCTACCTCCTGCGGTTTTGTAGCATCGCCAAATTCTCTCCGTCTATTATTCTGAAATCCAAAGTCTACGTTTAAGGTACCGTTTCTTAAGAGAAAATAGTTATTGGTAAGTAACCGTAAATGGTTAATTTGCTGATGTGGAAATCCGATTTGATAACCCGTTAAATCTTGCGTTGTCGCTACCTTTTCAGTTCCGTTTTGCGTTATAAAAATAAACCTGCCAAGGCTATCTCTTTCGCCTTCAACAAGATTTAAGGTAGTATTGAAAGTGTTAAAATGCAAATGAGAATGTCCCCAATTTTTATTAATTCCTACAAATAAACTCCCATCAAGTTCTCGAAAACCAGAATTATAGACCTTTCCATCGTAAGCATTTTGATAATTACCCGCATTTTTATTGGTCAATCTCGCTAACCACTGAAAGTCATTTTTATTCCCAGCATTTGAAAATGAATAGGCAAATAAATTATTGTTGGTTTGGTAATTAGAAACTACCTGAGTAACAATTTTGTCCACGGGTGGCGCTTTGGGAGAAATAAAATTCAGTACGCCCGCAATGCCATCCGAACCGTACATTAAACTGCCCGGTCCTTTCACAATTTCAATGCGGTCAATATCATTTTCATCAATTTCAATGCAGTGTTCATCACCCCATTGCTGTCCTTCTTGACGAATGCCGTTGTACAAAGAAATGACTCGATTGTAGCCTAAACCTCTGATAACGGGTTTAGAAATGGATGCGCCAGTAGTAATTTGACTAATCCCAGGAACATTTTTGAGTGCATCAATTAGGTTGGTAGAACTACTTTGATTGAGGGTATTTTTATCGATGGCTTTGATAATAATTGGACTTAGTTTCAATTCAGTCGAGCGACTCACGCCGGTAACAACAACTTCCGTCAATTCTTTCGTCGAAGGGCTTAGTAAATAATCATTTTTGGTGTTTTTCACAATACTAACCCGTTCAATTACCGACTTATATCCAACCGAACTAATTTCCAAAAGGTAATATCCATTCTTGATGTTTTCTATTT
>JBBAKZ010000600.1:0-1434 GCA_040403275.1 Arcicella sp.
AATAATGCCATGATTGAAGATTTTTCTCGAAGTCAACTAATCTGGTTTTTTGTGGAAGAAAATTGCCACCTCGTTCTTTTTTTAGCAGAAGGTGAAAAAATTCGATTTGAAAGATATATTATTGAACGTTTTTCCGAAAATATGAACGACATGATTGCTCTATGGAATAATTTTGATCAAAGAATTCAAGCAAATCAAGAAGTGCGAATTATGAAATTGGCCAAAAATAAAGTGCATGATTTAATTGCCATGTCAGAAACTTTTAGGGCTTTGTTTGGGCGAAGGGATTTTGAGGAGGAGTGAATTAATGAAACAAAACAAAAGAATTATATAAAAATTTATGCAAAAAATTAATAAAATCCTTATTGCCAATCGGGGTGAAATTGCCTTGCGTGTGATGCGTACTGCTCGTGAAATGGGCATCCAAACTGTTGCTATTTTTTCAGAAACGGATAGAAATTCACCCCATGTGCGTTTTGCCGATGAAGCCGTGTGTGTGGGACCTCCGCCTTCCAATCAATCTTACCTTTTGGGCGATAAAATTATTCATATTTGTAAAGATTTAAACGTGGATGCTATTCATCCGGGTTACGGGTTTTTATCCGAAAATGCCGATTTTTCAAGAAAAGTATCTGATTCAGGCCTGATTTTTATTGGCCCATCGCCAGAAAGTATCGAATTGATGGGTGATAAATTGACTTCAAAACATACCGTTGCCAAATACAAAATCCCTATGGTTCCAGGCACACCCGATGCCGTTACGGATAGGGTGGAAGCCAAACAAAAATCTAAAGAAATTGGGTATCCCGTATTGATAAAAGCCTCCGCTGGTGGTGGAGGAAAAGGAATGCGAGTGGTGGAAAACGAAGCAGATTTTGATGAGCAGATGGACAGGGCCGTTTCTGAAGCAATTACCTCGTTTGGCAATGGTGCTGTTTTCATTGAAAAATATATTACTGCGCCAAAACACATTGAAATTCAGGTACTTGGTGATAAACACGGCAACGTTGTTCATCTTTTTGAAAGAGAATGTTCCATTCAAAGACGACACCAAAAAGTGGTAGAAGAAGCTCCTTCCGCTGTACTTACCCCCGAAATTCGGGAAGCTATGGGACAATGTGCCGTTATGGTAGCAAAAGCTTGTAATTATTACGGAGCGGGAACAGTTGAGTTTATTGTGGACGAAAATTTAGATTTCTTTTTCTTAGAAATGAACACCCGTTTGCAAGTGGAACATCCTGTAACGGAGCAAATTACGGGGGTAGATTTAGTAAAAGAAATGATTTGGATAGCCGAAGGAAAACCGCTTTCTTTCAAACAAGAAGATTTGAAAATTAATGGTCATGCCATGGAAATTCGTGTTTGTGCTGAAGACCCACGCAATAATTTTTTGCCCGATGTTGGAACGCTTGATACCTACGTACGTCCGCAAGG
>JBBAKZ010000601.1:0-1432 GCA_040403275.1 Arcicella sp.
CTAACGATTTACCAATTACAAAATAATGAACCTATTTATAAAACGGTAGATTTATATAATTCCTCATTAGGCATTAAAACTATCTTAGAGGAGAACCCAAAAGCGACTGCTGAAACCAATAATTTTACAAGTATATCTTCGCCCACGCATTATCCCGAAGACAGTACATATTTTTCAACAATATACAAGTTTTTGTATCGTTTACTGAATATTGATGCAGTAAAAGCAGTAGATTATCTCGAAATCAGTAACAAGATTATAATTTCTTACTATATTTACAGAGATAAATCATTTCAGAATTACCTTTTGGTATCTAATCGAGCTCGTGAAATTTTATTGAACGACCTAATTGCGGAAACCGAAGGCATTGGAATTGATACTTTCACTGTAAAATCCGATACTTTGTTATATGTTAAAAATCAAACTCAATTCGTTGGTTATAGATTATAACCCGAAATCCGCCCTCAAAACTGCTTTAACGTGTGCCTTCTCAACGGTCGCTTTTTATTCATTTTCAAATGGTTTTGTCAAAGATTCCATCGGAATAAAAAAAGAAGCAGGCAAAACTTTTGTTTTGCATAAAGTAGAACCCAAACAGACGCTTTTTTCAATTGTGAAACGGTACGGAAGTTCAGTTGCAGAATTTAAAACCGCCAATCCAGGAATTTCTGAAGGTGTAAATGTTGGGCAGACTATCAAGATTCCCTATAAAGGTGTCGTGGTAAATTCAACCCAAGTAGCTGTTAAACCTACTGCTACGCCAGCGGCAACCACTGAAAATGTGAAAATGGTTTCACACGTGGTTGAGTCCGGACAAGGTTTGTATGCTGTTGCAACGAAACACAAAGTTGCCATGTCATATTTGTGTAAATGGAATAATCTTACGACTGACTTATTGACCACTGGGCAAGTCCTTATTGTGGATGCTCGTGAATATGAACGGGCAAAAAAAGCTGGAGAATTACCCGCAAAAGGTGAAATTGTGAAAGTAGAAGATACTAATTTGGGAAATAATACAACTGTCACCCAAAAATCAGGAAATGAATCAACCGATTCGAATGATAATAAAACTTCTATTGAAACCTTGAAGACTTCTTCGGGATACCGTAAAACCGTTGAAACAGGATTAGCTGAGTTGATCGACGTGGAAGATAAATCAGGCAAATATTTGGGATTGCATCGTTCTGCCCCCACCGGCACTCTCGTGAATGTAAAAAATTCATCGAATGGTCAAAGTATTTGGGTGAAAATTGTGGGTAAACTACCCGATATTGGTTCTGATAAAGTAATCATTAAATTATCACCCAGAGCTTTTGAAAAATTGAATCCATCCGATAAAAGAATCAGAGCAGAAATAAGTTATATGACACCGTAAACTTATATAATAGTTATTAGTGAATAGTTAAGTGAACAATAGATATTTTTAAATTGT
>JBBAKZ010000602.1:0-1414 GCA_040403275.1 Arcicella sp.
GATCGTGAAGATTCCAAAATAACCACCTTCCCAAGAAGTTGGATTAGGTTTCAAATACTGACTATTTCCGCCTCTGCCAAAGTGTAATCTCACACAATTTCTTTCAATTTTTCCCTTAATCGTTGGCTCGTTTTCTGAGCAAGTAACTCTTTTTGGGAAAATGGCATTCCATTCAGTAAAAATATCTTTGATTTCTTTACTATCAACTCGCATTCCCAGCAAAGGGATTAATTGTTCTAACATAATTTTGTTTTTTTACAAAGATAAGCCTATTAAACAAAAATTACTCAAAAACAAACTTGCCTCATGGATTATTAACTATGATCATATAAACTTCTCGATTTTTCCAATTTGCGTTTTTGATGTTGGGTTTTTGTTGGGAGGAGTTAATGCTGTTTGAACCTTTCTAGGTATTGGTAGTTCCACCCGTAGCGCTGAGTTCCAAAGTCAAATTAGCATTGCCACACAAAGGAGCATTCGAAGAAATCGTTTGGGAAAATGTAGTGCAGCTAATCAATAAACAAGGGGAAATAATTGCGTAGAGTAATTTTATTTGAATTGTGGAATTATGATTGAAATACAAAGAAAGGGGACTAATTGGGTTGTTGCAAGGGGAGTGGAGAAATTTTGTCGTAAAAACAGAAGTCGTCCTTTCAAAAGACGACTTCCGTAAAAAAGTATTAAAACTACTCATAAATCTTCGGAAAAGCCACTGGATTAAATTCGCTCATCATCGTATAAACGGCATCAAAAACGTTCTCGGCGTTTGGTTTGGAGAAGTAATCACCATCCGAACTATAAGCAGGACGGTGCGGAACTGCCGCCAAACAAACAGGTTTTGAATCTAAATAACGGTAGGCATTTTGTTCGTCCAATACGTGTTGCATCATATACGCCGAACCACCGCCTGGCATATCTTCATCAGCAAAAATCACCCGATTAGTCTTTTTGAGAGATTCTACGATTCGGTGCGTAACATCAAAAGGCAAAAGCGTTTGAACGTCAATTACTTCCACCGAAATGTCAATTTCTTCTAATTGACGAGCGGCTTCCATCACAATTCTGCACATCGAACCATATGTCACAATCGTTACATCACGTCCATTACGAATCACTTCTGGAATACCCAATGGCACTCGCATTTCGTGCAGATTATTCGGTAATTTTTCTTTTAAACGATAGCCATTCAAACATTCCACCACAATGGCTGGGTCGTCGGAAATTAACAGGGTATTGTACATACCCGCCGCTTGGGTCATATTGCGAGGTACACATAAGTGAATGCCTCGGAGTCCACCCAATAAAACTGACATTGGAGAGCCTGAGTGCCATATTCCTTCCAAACGGTGGCCACGAGTGCGAATAATCAAAGGGGCTTTTTGCCCGCCCACGGTGCGATAATGTAGGCAAGCCA
>JBBAKZ010000603.1:0-1126 GCA_040403275.1 Arcicella sp.
TAATACTGATATGTGGATATTGCTGGTTTCTATTCTTAAAATTTTGATGTAATTGGTTGATTTTTAATATTTTATTGTTTGTTTCTTCGCTTAATAATAAATCTAAACTTGCCAATCCTGCGGTACAAGCCAATGGATTTGCGGTGAATGAATGGCTGTGGAAAAGCGTTTTTTTACGGTCTTCCGAGAGGAACGCTTCATAGATTTTTTGCGTACAAGAAGTAACGCCCAAGGCCATTGCTCCGCCCGTAAGCCCTTTTGAAAGACACAAAATATCGGGTTTTGTTTCGATATAATCCGTGGCGAAAAGTTTTCCAGTTCGACCAAACCCCGTCATAATTTCATCGGCAATGGTCAATACGCCATTTTCTTGAGCCATTTTAAGCAGTTCATCTAACATTTCGGGTTCGTACATCACCATTCCGCCCGCTCCTTGGATGAGCGGTTCAAAAATAAAACAGGCAATTTCATCCGCATTTTGCATGAGTGTTTTCATCGTTTCCAATGATTCCGCTTCATGACCTTTTGTAGGAACGGGCAAATAAATCGTTTCGTACAAAAAACATTCAAATGGGGCATTAAATGCAGATTTTGCGCCGACTGCCATCGTGCCAAACGTGTCACCGTGATAGCCATTTTCGAGTGCAATTACCTTTCTTTTTTTCGTAAATCCTTGATTATGAAAGAACTGAATCGCCATTTTTAATGCTACTTCAACGGCGGTTGAACCATTATCAGAATAGAAAATTTTGGCTTGATTTTTGGGCAAAATTTCCAATAATCTTTCCGCTAATCCCACGGCGGGTTCGTGCGTAAAACCGGCAAAAATTACTTGTTCTAATTTACCAAATTGTTCCGCTACTTTTTGAGCAATGTAAGGATGGGAATGTCCATGCAAATTGACCCACCAAGAAGCGATGGCATCAATGTATTTTTTGCCCGAATCGTCGTATAAGTAGGTTCCTTCCCCACGCACAATTGGAATTGAAAATGGGGCAGTTTCGTGTTGCGTAAACGGATGCCACACCACTTTTGCATCACGTTCGGTGAGGGAAGAAGTTTTGATGTATGAATGGGTATTTTCTACTGGATATTCTGTTTGGTCTTTCATTGAAAAATATTCATA
>JBBAKZ010000603.1:1136-1401 GCA_040403275.1 Arcicella sp.
TGGTTTGCGTACGTTTTGACCACATCTTTATTAATTACCTCTTCAAAATGCGTTCTTCCTAAATGCGCCAATTTTGTATAATTTAAGATAAAATCTTCGGAAGATTTATTTGGTTCCCCATTGAAAATAAGTCCTTTTATTGGAATATTGTTCAATTTTAAAATCTCTACCGAAAGTAAGGTATGATTAATTGATCCTAAATAATTTTTAGAAATCAAAATCAGAGGAATATTCAATTTTTTAATCAAATCAAGATTGGTTTCTC
>JBBAKZ010000604.1:0-1400 GCA_040403275.1 Arcicella sp.
TTGCCCCAGAAATAGGACTTTCCCAATATATACATGCGCAGAAATGGGTGATTTTATCTTACTTTTTTGCTATCTCTTACCTTAGTCATATACTCATGCAAATGGGCTTTGCCAGGAACCGAGAAAACTTCGTTCAGTACTACTTAGGGAGTGTTACGGGGCGTTTAATTTTGAGCCTAATTTTCATTG
Organism: Arcicella sp.; assembly: GCA_040403275.1. Classification (GTDB taxonomy): domain Bacteria; phylum Bacteroidota; class Bacteroidia; order Cytophagales; family Spirosomataceae; genus Arcicella. Next base: position 190 of record JBBAKZ010000604.1, read on the forward strand.
GAACTTACGTCTATTTAGGTACCTCCGACATCAATATTTTCATCATCGACTTTTTTGCACTCTATTTATGTTACACAGGTTTTGAAATATTCGGATTGTATCGTAACTTGCGACACTTTTCGTAAGGAATCACCGAGTATTATTCTTAAGTACTTGATAATCAATACAAAGGGACAAAACCATCTTAAGGATATAATTTATAATCAACCATATACTTCAAAGAAGCCGTGAACAAGAAAGTGTATTTTTCAAATATTTTTGCTTTTTTATTTTTTATTTCAAGCACCCTTTTTGCCCAAGATATTCATAGTGATTCTACTGCCACTACCGTAGCAACTGAAGCGCATGCAGCGGGTGAAGCGCATGGGGAAGAAGCCGAAGCTTTCAACCCTGGGAAGATGATGATGGAGCATATTGCGGACGAACACGAGTGGCATTTTGCTACTGCGGGACATACGCATTATTCAATTCCGTTGCCTTGCATCGTTTGGAATAAAGGAGGATTGAAGTTTTTCTCTTCAACTCAATTTAAAGATGAACACCACGAAGATACGGCTACTTACGAAGGCTTGAAATTGGAAGACGGTAAAATCGTTGCGGAAGATGATTCATTCGTCTTGGATTTATCAATTACCAAAAATGTTGCCTCTTTGTTGATTAGCGTAATCCTTTTATTGACCATCTTCTTTACGATCGCAAAATCATACAAACAACGTGTAGGAAAAGCGCCCAAAGGTATGCAATCATTTTTTGAACCAATTATTGTATTCATCCGTGACGAAGTTGCGAAGACAAATATTGGTGAAAAACATTATAGACGTTTCCTCCCTTATTTATTGACGGTATTCTTCTTCATTCTTTTCAATAATATTCTAGGACTTCTTCCAGGAAGCGCTAACGTAACTGGAAATATTGCTGTTACATTGGTTTTGGCAACTATTGCTTTTTTTGTAACAAATTTAAACGGCAGAAGTACTTATTGGGGACACATTTTTGCGATGCCTGGCGTTCCGAAATGGTTATTAGTTTTATTGACGCCCGTAGAAATTATCGGTGTTTTTATGAAACCAATCTCTTTAATGATTCGTCTTTTTGCCAATATTACAGCGGGTCACTTAATCCTTTTGAGTTTGATTGCCTTAATTTTTATTTTTAAAAGTATCGGGGTAGCCGCTATTGCAGTACCATTCTCACTTTTTATGAATTTAATT
>JBBAKZ010000605.1:0-1384 GCA_040403275.1 Arcicella sp.
GTACGGTTACCGATATAATCGGGGTTTCGTGTAAACCGGAAGTGACGTCATCACGATTTCTCCGCTAGGGGGCGTCGAAGGTGATTTCTGAAGGCGGATTCTGAAAGGCCGAGCCTGGTTTTATATTAGTGTTCAATTGACATGTTTTGTCTATCTTCAACGGTTTAGAAGTTATTCGACGTTTTCGATTTGCATGGGATTTCCCTATTCGGGCCGATTTTTGGGGGGTTTTAGGGGCAAAACACCCCCATAATGAAATTTTTAATCTTTCTATACCCCAAAAGGCACTTCCTTGCGTCAGACCGCGTATTTTAAGCTACTATGTGCAAGAATCGGTCCACGGGTTTCGACGGGACGCGATCCCGAGAAACAAAAAAAAATAATAAAAATAAAAATAATAAAAGTCACATGAACTGTATATTTCACCACCACGTGGGGGCGCCACCGCTGATCCGATCCAAATTAAATTTTGCAGGGTTGGTGCGCATCGGGACGTAATCACCCACGTCAGATTTGAAGTCAATTGGTTGAAAATTGTAAATTTGGCGAAGGGTTGAAGTTGCCTGTTTTAGCACTACTTGGACTCACGCCATTAATAAGGCTAGGCCCTGCCGGGCTGCCTTTGAAAGACTACAACTTAATCATTGAAACAAATTAGGAATCAGAATTTCTATTCGGGCTCGATTTGATACCGGAGTACGACGGACACCAGCTAGATAATTTGGGCAAATTGAAACCTGACAAAATCAACAGTACAGGTGATAAATGAAAGCCTTTTTAAGAGAAGGCTTGGCAGTGGCAGAAATAAGTAAGGCCCTATCCGTTAAATCACTTCAAATAAAATGCAACAATATTGCAATCGCTAATTCTCTACTATAGCCTATCAATCAGCTTTTTGCAAGAGTCCGTATTTTAAATTGCATGGTGTGAATACGTTACGTATAGCAATGTATGATTGATAGCTAAGCAAAGGTAGACGCCACCTAGTGAATATAGCGGAACTAGTATGAAAACTGCTTACGGTCAAAATTTCGGATTTTGGGCAAAATGTCACCCAAAACGTAAAAATTGAGATAAAACTTTAATTAGAAATTTGTGCTCTTTACTAATTTTATCTCACGTGAACTGTTACTCAGATAACTTGGTTTTTGCAAGTTGATAGTCGCTACCTTTTTTAATTTCGCGTAGATGCTTCGCGATTATCTCATTATGCCTAATGCGTAGGCCTACAACTTCTATTGCGCAGTTTCAAATTTCACATTTTTGAGAAATATGACCCCCAAAACGTCAAAATAGAGACAAACTCAAATTAAAAAGAAACTTCATTGGATCAAACTGCATCTTCTAAGATTTTGCGCGCAAAGAACAAACCAGAGGTTTTAAA
>JBBAKZ010000606.1:0-1378 GCA_040403275.1 Arcicella sp.
GTTTTGATACTTTGTGCGGGTTGGAAAGGCAAACCAAATTTGGAAGACACACTTTTTGCAGGAGCTTTAGTAGAACGTCTTAATAATGAGTTTATGGTCGAGGAAGATGCCGCTCTGATGGCGCAGCGATTGTACGCTTTAGGAAAAGATGATTTGTTGGCTTTCGTAGCCTCATCTTCGCACGTAAAAAGACTACAACGCCTTGGGATTCAGAAAGATATTGCTTATTGTTTACAACATGATTTATATGATGTATTGCCTGTTTTGAGAGGAAACTCTTTGGTTAAGATGTAGGGTTTTTAAAAATAAATATTCAAATCACAACATTTACTCCAAAATTTGGGTTTCAATATTCCCAAAACGAGATGTTTTTTATCTTGACATTTCCTGCAATATTCGCCAATTGCACCTCTGGAACGATTGGGAATTCATCTTTCTCACTCGTGGATTCCCAAAATTCCTGCGTAGATAATATAATTCAAATCATGCCCTGCCAAATGTGCGTAAAGTCCAGTTTGTCCATAACCCGTTACGGAAACGTAGATTATTTTAGAGTTTACTCTCCTACCTCTTAATGTCCCAACTCAATTTTATCTAAATAATTTGGTCTGAATTGCTCATCAACTACATCGGCAGTTTTTACTAATTCAAAGAAAATTTTACGCCCTTCTTCTGATTTATAATCCAAAAACATACTCTTTTTTGAACGATTATACGCCAAATAATTCACCGATTCTCCACCCATAAAAGGCGGAAAACCCAAACGTAATCGGGGGCTTCGATTTTAATAACCTCCGCTCCCATATCCGCCATGAGCATTGTACCCAATGGTTCTGGCAGTAAGCGAGTTAAGTTTAAAATTCGGATTCCTTGGAGTGGACCAGTTTGGGGTTTTTGGGTTTGAAATTGCATGGAAAATTGAATGATGAAAATATTTAACAATAAATTAATTTTATAAAATTATTTCAACGTAACTATTTGATAACCAGTTAGATATAAGATAAAATTTACCCCCCAGACTAAATTTTTACACATACGTCAAAAATTAATTTTGAAATCGGAAAGTAAGTGTATATGTTTGATTATCGAACTAATAAATCTCACCCTTAACTTAATGCTATATGAATACACTAAACGCTGGCGGGAATCAAACTTCAAACACTACCCCTGAATTTACGCCACGAGAAATTAATGTCTTGAAATTAGCTCGTGAACTAATGACTAACCAAGAAATTGCCGACAAACTTGGTATCTCCGAAGAAACGGTAAAAACTCATCGAAAAAACATTATGAAGAAAGAAGGTCTCAGTGGCAAAAAAGCTATGAGGTGGTTCAATTTTGCTTTACACTTTTCTGCTTGATTTAATTATTAACTTTG
>JBBAKZ010000607.1:0-1375 GCA_040403275.1 Arcicella sp.
CGAAGATTTCACAAGGTGGCATTAGTGGAACTGTCATTGATATTCGTTTGGTGGCGAAGTACTGCATTGATTCACTTGCTTCCAGTTGCATAATGGCACACAACCACCCGAGCGGGAAACTACAGCCGAGCCAAGCCGATAGAGATATTACGCAAAAAGTCAAAGAGGGTTTGAAGTTGTTGGACATTGTGTTGCTTGACCATATAATAGTGACTTCTAACGGCTATTATTCTTTCGAGGATAACGGCGAATTATAATTATAAAATAACCTTTAAAAATACACATCATGCCAAAAGTAATTACAAAAAACCCCGACAACGTGACAGCAATGGAGAAAATGCGCAACGTAGTAAGTTGGGCGAACTATCAAACTGAAACATTCAACGATAAGCTTAGAAGCATCGCTGATATTGAAAAGGCATACGATTACTGTCAGCAACACGACGAACTGGAATTTTTAGACTGGCAGTCTTTAAATGAATTATCACAAAAAGAACTTAATAAAGTGGTCAAGGATTTAAAAACGATTTTAGGCTACAATGTAATTTAAACTGTGAAAATTATGGAATCACACGAGTTAATCGAGTTAGTAAATGGCGATAAAACCAAGCTACAAAAATGGTTTGACAATTTCGACAGTCAGAGCAATAATATAAACGACTGGCAACGGCTTTTAAATTATCCTTTGGAAACTTATAGCTGTCAGATTTGCCACAAAATCAGAACCAGTATAATGACTGGATTATCCTTTCATTTTGGAGTAAGGCATTTAAACGCTGTGAAGTTGCCGAGCATTGCGCAACTGCATTTTGTTGATGCTGTCAATTACATTGAGAAAGGCGAAAAAATCCGTAAAGAATTACAATCAATCTATCCTAAAATTTCAGAATTATTATATAAATCATAAAACTATGCTACTAAAAACAAACCCATTTTGCAACAAATTCCAAGGGGATTACATGCAACAAATCCAAACCGAGGACAACGGCAACGAAATTATAATTAACTACTCTAATTGTGAACCTTACCAAATCGCATTTGTAGAGGGTGGGATATATGTAGCGGTTGAGCCGTTCAGCAGTAAATACCATTCCAAATTCTTACCCGAAAATTATCTGTTTGACTTGTGGTTAAACTCGGATAATGTTGTAAAGACTGGAGCGGACGAGTACAGAGAACAATACAGCCAGTATAAAATTCCGATGACCTTGGAAGAGCTAAAAAAATACTATCAGCGTGAATTTGGCACTCACTAATGGACGAGGTAAAAGAAGCCCAGTTTTTTAGCGGTTTAAACTCCAAAAAACTGGAAGTAATACCAACGGTTGAGAATGTGAATGTTTACCCATATACGACAATTTACCGACACACAAAC
>JBBAKZ010000608.1:0-864 GCA_040403275.1 Arcicella sp.
TTCTGCCATGTATCATTAGATTGAATTTTACGGTGTATACCATCGCTAAAAACAAATTCCCCCCGGAGCACCGGCGGGAATTTTCTTTTAACCCTTAAAACAACCAACATGAAATTAGTTGAGATAGGTAATTATTTACGGTAAAACGTCGATGATGAATTTGTTGGTTAAAATTAATTTATACCAACGCCAAATCCAATACCTGCGCCATCGTTTTTACATAATGAAATTTCATTCCTTTAATAAATGCGGGGTTTATTTCACTGATGTCTTTTTCGTTTAAATAACAAATAATAATTTCTTTAATACCGGATCTTTTTGCAGCAAGCACTTTTTCTTTAATGCCGCCCACAGGCAAAACCTGTCCACGCAATGTAATTTCACCAGTCATCGCCAGGTAAGGTTTTATTTTACGACCGGTAAATGCGCTTGCCAAAGCACTCATCATGGTTATGCCGGCACTTGGGCCATCTTTTGGGGTAGCACCTTCGGGTACGTGTATGTGGATATTCTTTTTAGCAAACAATTCAGGGTCAATACCTGCTTTTTTTGCATTTGCTTTAAGCCAGGTAAAAGCAGTGGTAGCACTTTCCTTCATTACATTACCAAGGTTTCCGGTAAGTTGCAGGTCGCCCTTTCCATCGCTCAATTGGGTTTCAATAAATAAAATATCGCCGCCTACATACGTCCACGCAAGCCCAACAGCCACGCCAGGCATACCAGCAGTTTTATATAATTCGTTGCTGTATTTTGTTTTGCCCAGTATTTTTTCTACATCGTTGTTGGTAATGGTCGCTTTTAATTTTCCACGCATTACCAGTTCTTTTGCCTGGTCGCGCATAATGCTGGCGAGCTGCCTATCGA
>JBBAKZ010000608.1:874-1374 GCA_040403275.1 Arcicella sp.
TTACTTTTTGCAAAACCGTATCGCTCATTTTAAAGCTTTCAGGTTTTAAACCATGCATTTCTTTTTCTTTCGGCATTAAGTGCCTTTTGGCAATTTCAATTTTTTCTTCTACCGCATATCCGCTAAGGTCTATTATTTCTAAACGGTCTCTCAGCGCAGGTTGTATATTATTAATATTATTTGCAGTTGCAATAAAAAGAACTTTGCTTAAGTCATACTCTAGCTCTAAATAGTTGTCATAAAAAGTATTGTTTTGCTCGGGATCTAATACTTCTAATAAGGCTGATGACGGATCGCCTCGTTGGTCAGTACACACTTTATCTATTTCATCTAATATCATAACCGGGTTACCGCTTTTTGCCTTGCGTATAGATTGTAAAATACGCCCCGGCATGGCTCCAATATACGTTTTGCGGTGCCCACGTATCTCGCTTTCGTCGTGCAGGCCACCAAGGCTAAGCCTCACATATTTTCTATTGATGGCTGCTGCAATGCTTTTG
>JBBAKZ010000609.1:0-1364 GCA_040403275.1 Arcicella sp.
TTTGATTTTAGGTAATTTTTGTTTCTCTCAATCAAAAAAATATACTTTCTCTCAACCCAAAATGGGTTCGCCTTTGAACATTACTTTATACACTGATGATTCTGTAAAAGCTAATCTAATCGCTACAGAAGCCTATAAAATGGCTGATTCTTTAAATTTAATTTACAGTGATTATTTAGAAAATAGTGAGTTAAGCCTGTTAAGCAAAAAATCTGGCACTAATACCTTTACGAAAGTTTCACCCGCTTTGTGGGATATTTTAAAGCTATCCATAAAAGCATCAAAACAAAGCGCTGGAGCTTATGACATTACCGTTGGAAGTATTGTGAAATTATGGCGAAAAGCACGTAAAGAGAAAGTTTTTCCAGAGAGGAATGTTTTGAAAAATGTACTGCAAACTGTTGGTTATCAATCTATTGTTTTAGATTCAATAACGCATTCGGTTAAACTTCTTAGCGCCAATACGCAGCTAGATTTAGGCGGAATTGCCAAAGGTTATGTTGCTCAGGCAATTGTTGATTATTGTAAGAGCAAAGGCGTTGAAAAGGTTTTGGTGGATGCGGGCGGAGATTTGGCAATGGCAGGGACAAACTGGAAAATCGGTGTAAATATTCCCGAGTCCGAAGAGTTGATGGAACGATATTTAATACTACAAAACCAAGCGGTTGCAACTTCTGGAAATATGTATCAATTTGTTGAATTCAATGGTAAAAAATACTCGCATATCGTGAATCCGCATACGGGTTTGGGGGTAACGCACCAACGCAACGTAACCGTCATTGCTCCCGATGGTGCCACGGCTGATTGGCTCGCTACGGCTTGTAGTGTATTGTCGGTCAATCAGGCTTTGAAATTGATAAAATCTAACCCAAATTGCGAATTATTAATGACTGAAATTCGGAAAGAAAAACTGAAAAAGTGGCAATCGGAGGGATTTGAAGGGTATTTAGATAAGTAAATTATTTTCTGAACACGATTTTGGGATTTACCGATTTACAAGATTTGCACGCAATCCCATTATTTATTAAATCCTAAAATCGGGTTCAGCCTGAGTCATAAAGACTGTTAATTTCCTCAAAATAATTCGTACTTTTGGATCCTTAAATTTTTCACCAAAATCATGCAAAAAATATTCTTCATTACCTTACTTTTTATCTCCCAAATCGCTATTGCACAAGATTTTAAGGCTTACGAACAGGTTATTCCTAACACAACCGTAAAATTCAAAATGATGCCCATTCCGGCGGGAGAATTTACGTTGGGAAGCTCCGAAACCGAAAAAGGCCACGAAGCCGATGAAAGTCCGCAAGTGAAAGTAAAAATGGAAGCCTTTTGGATGGAAGCAACCGAGGTCACTTACGATG
>JBBAKZ010000610.1:0-1356 GCA_040403275.1 Arcicella sp.
AGAAATACGGTTTAGTTTGGATGCAATACAAGGAACTGGCGATGCAGCAGTAGATAGTATTATTGATGAAAGAGATAAAAATGGGCCTTATAAAGATATTTTCGACTTTGTGAAACGGGTTAATCTAAGAACCGTAAATAAGAAAACCATCGAAAGTTTGGCGTATGGTGGCGGTTTTGACTGTTTTGAAGAAGCCCAAGGTTTGCACCGAGCCATTTATTTTGAAGATTCGGAAGGGTCGAATTTTATTGAAAAGCTAATTCGATTTGCCAATAAAGCGGTGGAAGATGCCAACTCTATACAAGGATCTTTGTTTGGTGGGATGGACGGAGGTGGAGGTGCCATTGCCACCCCAAAAATTCCACAAATTGAGAAATGGGGGCAAATGCAAAAATTGAAATTCGAAAAAGAAGTCGTTGGAATTTACATTTCGGGCCATCCTTTAGACGAATATCGTTTGGAATTAGACAGTTTTTGTTCTTGCACACTCGACCGAGTAATGGAGCCAATTTTCCGAGGAAAAGAAGTAGCCGTGGGTGGAATCGTGACAAAATGTATTGAAAGATTCTCGAAAAATGGTAATCCGTTTATGCTTTTTACTTTGGAAGATTATAACGGAAGTTACGAGTTTGCTTTGTTTGGCGAAGACTTTGTAAATCTGGCAAAATACATTGCTCCCGACCGTTTTTTATACATCAAAGGTGTCATAAAATCTAAATGGGGACGACCAGACGAATGGGAATTTAAGCCCGTAAGTGTCCGACTTTTATCCGAAATTAGAAACCAATTTTCTAAGGAATTAAGGATTGCGATTGGTTTACAAATGATTAATAGTCAGACGATTAATCAATTAAATGCCCTTGTTGCCAAACATCAAGGAACTTGTAATTTATCAGTAATGGTATATGATGCCGAAGAAAAAGTAGAAGTAACGTTGATGTCGAGAAAGCATAAAATATCCCCGAGTAATGCGTTTTTGGATGAATTGAAGGCGATGAAAGGGGTGGTTTATAAGTTGAATTAAAAGCAATGAAATTTTAGTAAGAATAAATCTTGAGAAATGATTTTTGAAAAATAAAATTCGAGAACGCTTTAGTTAATAGATTTCAAACTGATTTTTTATATTCAAAATTATCTTTCAAAAAGTAATTTGGTGAGGATATATTTCATCACCAAATTACTTTTATCAAATCACCATAAAGTGCAAACTTTCCATCAACCGTTATTATTTCTAAATTCTCGATGATGGCTGTTGCAATAATGAGCTTGTCAAATGGGTCTTTGTGGTCATCAAATACGGGAATATTTTGATATTCAAAAATATGAAATTCCGAAATAGGAAGAACTTTAATATCA
>JBBAKZ010000611.1:0-1345 GCA_040403275.1 Arcicella sp.
GGGGTTGTGTTTTTTGGGCTTAAAGTATCCGAACATCGAAGCGGTACGGCGCCCGAACAAAAACCGAACATCACTCTATGAGCTTCATTTCAGCAATCTTTTTATCAATTAAACTACTGGCTGTACCAAAAGTTTTGGCTTTTTTCCATTGTTCAAGGGCTTTATCTTTTTCGCCTAATTGATACAATACATCGCCATAATGTTCAATGATGGTTCCGCTTTTACTTTCATTTACTGCAACGGCTTTCTCCAAGAAAACCCTTGCTTTTTTATAATCTTTCTGTACGTACAAAACCCATGCGTAAGTATCTAAATAAGTACCGTTATCAGGATATTTTTGAACTAAAAACTCTGCCATTTGAGCCGCACGCTCCAGTTTTTCTTTTCTTAAGGATAGAAAATAGCTGTAATTATTAAGTACATGGTCATTATTAGGGTTTTCTTTCAAAGCCGCTTCGTAGGCTTCATCCGACTTCTCATGTTTGCTCAAACTATTATAGGTATCGCCCAATAAAGCGTAAATATTTTGGGTTAAATCAGAACCTTCGGGCGCTAATCTACGAGCCTCTTCCAAGGATTCTAAAGCCTTGGCGTGTTTTCGTTTGTAGTAATAAGCGCTACCGTTTAAGTACCAAAATGCCGCTTGATTTGGGAAAACCTCAATGGCTTCTTCACTATGCACAATCGCACTATCAATCTGGTTCAATCGCAAATCCATATTGATGATATTTCCCCAAACATCATGCACGGATTTATCTAAACGAGCGGCTTTTACGTATTCATCTCTCGCCCCTCTTTCATCGCCTTTTTGCAAAAATAAATCGCCATAAATGGCATGAGATTTTGGGTCATTTGGATTCTGTTTCACCAAAGATTTTACTAAATTAAAGGCAGTTTCTCTTGACTTATCATCCTTTACCATGCTCATATAACCCATCAAAATTCGAGCTTTGGTCGTTGCATCTAAACTTTTATCCGCAAAAGCCAATTCCAATTCTCGGTTACATTTTTCCATATCACCCTTTTCTTGATACAATTGTGCCAGCATTACGTGCGCTTGTGCATTGTCGGGGTTAGTTTTTAGTATTTTTTCAAGATATGGAATCGCTTTGTCACTCTGTTTATTGGACATTAATAACTCCGCTTGGTCAATGCTATAATCAATTTCTTCGGGGTCGGAAGTGACTAATTTTTCTCCTTCCTTTACCGCATCATCTATTTTACCCATTTTCATCAGCACCATCTGTTTCTGACGAGTAATTTCTTGACTAACGCCAGTAATTCTCTCGGCTCGGTCGAATGATTTTAATGCGTCTTCGTATTGATTATCAAATATATAAACCGC
>JBBAKZ010000612.1:0-1338 GCA_040403275.1 Arcicella sp.
GATCTCATTAACATATTTTATGATTTATGTATTTTTGCCTAATAAAGTCGCATAAAAACTTTTACCGTCGAGGGTCATAGAGCCTTCTTTATTGGCTCTTAAGGTAAGTGGGTCTTCACCTGCTGCTTCGTAAAGCGTGGGCACGACGTCAATGTATTGTGAAAGAATGCTTGTGCGAGTTGCTGGTTTTATGGCTTTCGGCCAACGTGCGATAAATGCCGCTTTCAATCCCATATTATAGCAAGTCCATTTTCCAAAAGGTAATGAAGTGCCGTGTTCGCTGGCAAACATAAAAATGGTATTATCTTTTTTGGGTTGATTGTCAACAATTTTCATGCAGTGGCCTACAAGGCTATCGGCATAAGTAATTTCGGCATAGTATTTTACCAATTCTTTTCTTGTCTCTTTGGTATCTACCATATAAGGAGCAATTTTAAGTTTTTTGGCGTCATATTGTGCCGGATTTCCACGAGTCCAAGGGCCATGGGGTTGGTTGGTGGCAACTACCAATAAATAAGGTTTGGTTTTATCTTTGTTTATCCATGCTTCGGCGTCGGCCAAATTTATGTCTTGCCCTTCGCCATTGTCGCTGTCTCTGCCACCAAGGTATTCAAATGGGAAAGATGATATTGGAGCCGTATGCCTTTTGCCAATCAATGCCACTCGATATCCCATTTTTTTGAAGTGGGTAAAAACGCTAATTACGCCATCATAAACTTTGGCGTGGTTGGGATAACTGCCATTTTTTACTGGAAAAACCCCTGTGTATAAACTTTGGCGGGTAGGGCCACACATGGCGGTTGCGTTGTTCATATTATCAAAACACAACCCTTGTTGGGCCAATTTCGCCAAATTAGGTGTTTTCACATCTGGGCTGCCATAAGGTTCGCAATCAACAGAAGTCATATCATCGGCTATGAAAAAAAGGATATCAGGCTTTTTCTGTAAATCATCGGTTGATTTTTTTGAAGACTGAATGTAAGATGCCAACAATATAATAATTGCTACGGCACTCAGCGATAAGGCTAGTTTTTTATACATAATACTTAAAAAGTTTTTTGGCTAAAATTTATTTGGCTGGTTTCCAAGGCCATGGTTTTGCTTTGGTTCTGAGCGCTTCAGTTTCCCATTTTTGAGCCATTTCTTTTGTTTTGTCAGCGTATTTTGTGGCTAAATTGTTTCGCTCGGTTGGGTCGTTTTTCAAATCATACAGTTCCCATTTATTTTCATCAGTTTCGCCAAAAGTCTTTTGTTTTCCAGTTTTTGAAACCAATTTCCAGTCACCTATTCTGATGGCACGATTGGCAGAATGTGCCCAAAAAATAAAGTCTCGGGTTA
>JBBAKZ010000613.1:0-1328 GCA_040403275.1 Arcicella sp.
CATGTGTGGTCGTTATTTCCAATCTTCTCGTCCTGATCTAGAATGGTTTGAACAGTTTGAAATTAACCGCTCGAATGCTAAAGTCACTTTTAAAGGTTCAATTAAGGAAAAATTAACACCTGCCCAAGTAGAACTTTCTCAACAGTGGGCCAAAAAATTTGTCAAATCTTGTTCAATGATTTTTCGAGACCTTCCTAAAATGATTGAAGCCGATCAATTGGTTTTTCCTGTAATTGCCTAAAAATAATTTAAACTATTTGAAACTATTAATGTATCGTAATGATTGAGTTCATTTTAACAGCTTCCGATAAACCGTTCTAGAAATATGAATACTATTCAAGATTTATCTCTTCAACCTACTGCAAAACCCGCGATCGCCGTTGTTGAAACCTGGAGTTTGAATAAAATTTATCGAACAGGCTTTTGGCTGAATCAAAAGGTGCAGTCTTTAACCAATTGCTCTCTTTCTGTTCAAAAAGGAGAAACTTTCGGACTGTTAGGCCCCAACGGTGCAGGAAAAACCACACTTTTAAAAATTCTTTTGGGGGTCATTCGTCCAACCTCTGGCCGTGCGGTGTTACTAGGCAGACCCATCGGCGATCGCGCTACGAAACAAAAAATCGGTTATTTGCCTGAAAATCCTTATTTTTACGACTTTTTAACCGCCTGGGAATTTTTAGAATTTGTTGCAGGTTTATTCCAAATTCCTTCGTCCCAACAACGACAACGTATTCCCCAACTATTAGATTTAGTGGGATTAGCCCAAAAAACCGCTAAAAAAAAGCAATTACGTCAATATTCTAAGGGCATGATGCAACGGGTCGGTATGGCTCAGGCCTTAATTAATGATCCCGAATTAGTCTTTTTTGATGAACCCATGTCAGGCTTAGATCCCCTCGGACGTTATCAAGTGAGGGAAATTATTTTGTCCCTAAAAGAGCAAGGAAAAACCATCTTTTTTAATTCTCATGTCTTAACCGATGTGGAACAAATTTGCGATCGCATTGCCATTTTAGCTAGGGGAGAATTAATTTGCGTCGGGTCTTTAGAAGAAATTTTGGGAAGCGCAAATGTTTATCAAGTTGTTGTTAAAGGCGGAACAGAAAACGAATTACAAAAATGGATAACAGGCTTAAAATTCAATGATAATTTGTGGCACGGTCAACTTAAAGGAGACCCCCAAGCTTTTATTGATAATTTACCGAACTTGGATGCCCAATTAATTAATTTGAATTTAGCACGAGCTTCTTTAGAAGAATATTTTATTCGTCAACTCAAAGAACGGGGCATTACCGCTAGTCAGTAAGGATAGATGTTTTGAAAAATTA
>JBBAKZ010000614.1:0-1320 GCA_040403275.1 Arcicella sp.
TTTTCGTAACCCTTCGCAAACGGATAGTATCCGTTCCGTAATCGTGGGTAATAACCCAGTAGGTTGAATCTTTTTTTACGAAATGAGAAATTAACTGCTCGGTTGTGGGTGCATCATCCAAAATGGTATTTTGTTCAATCACTTTTCCTTGACCTTTATTCTTGCGAATATCGACAACACTATAACTCAATTGTTTTTTGCCGTTAATATCCGACGTCGTGAAAACGTAATACAACGATTGACAGCCCTGACAACTTGGCTGAGGCACAATAATAGCGGATTGGGTGGACACGCTACTTCCTGCTAAGGAGTCTTTGCCAGCGAGCGTGGATATTTCTTTGCCGTTTTTATCGTAAATTTTTCGACCATCGGTGTAGAATAGTAAATTCCCATTGTTATCCGCAATCGTAGAAACGCCTTCTTTGGTATTCAACTTCCCTTTATCATCCGCCGTTGCCGTTGAACCAGAGAATTTTATCCCCGCATTATTACCAAAATACCAGTACGTTTCAGGTGGTTTTGGGGGTGGCGGAACGCATAATTTTACATTAATTTTGTTCTGAGCCGAACAACCCGTAGTAGAATCCGTGACTTGCACCGAATAACAACTGGTAGTATCCGCCCGAAGTGTTTGCGTAGTATCGCCCTTCGGAAACCAGATGTATTTATATTTCGGATTTGCCCCGCCACCTTTATAAGGGTCGAGGGTCAGAAAATCGCCTTTACAAATTGTTGTGTCTTGCTGAGAAGGCGAATTTCCTAAATAAAAGGGTTGCGGAGGAATATTGATGGTAATTATCTGCCTATAAACAACGGGTAAGCCTGCTTCTGTACGAGTAAGCGTTACCGTTTTCAGGCCGGGCGTTGTATATAAATGTACTGGATTTTTGAGAGTAGAAGTGTTTTTTATGCCACTTGCCAAATCGCCAAATTCCCATTTCCAGGCAGTGGCGGAAGTCTTGAGGGTATCCCGAAAAGTGGTTGCTGATGTAGAATCTCTACATTCAGGCAAACATAACTTAGTAACTTTAAATTGTGCGTACGAACTATCCGAAAATCCCCACGACAAAAAAAGTAAGGAGAAAATCAAAAAATATTGTCGTATGCTACTAAATTGTGTCATTATTTCGTTTCATAAAAACTACACTAAACATTGCAATAATAGACAGGTCGTTGATAAAAAAGGTTGTAAGGTTGAAGGTAATAAATTTCCGCTTAAACGAATGGGAGTTTAATCTTCTGAAAGAAAACAAATCTAACGACTATTGGCATAAATTTTTCTTTAATTCGTACTAAAATTGCATGTAATGCTTGAAAATT
>JBBAKZ010000615.1:0-1314 GCA_040403275.1 Arcicella sp.
GACGGTAGACCAGATAAAATTGAACGCTCATCAAGGCAAAGATAGCAAGGCACATTTTTAACAACCCTTCGGCATCGGAGAGGGCTACTTCGTTATCCAACGTTTTTTGCACCAATCGTGGTACAATTGGCCCAGCTATGGAAGTGGCAATGGTTAAAAACAAGGCGATAAAAATGGATTTTCTTCTATGGGATATTAGGGAAATTATCCTCCTTAATATCTGTAAATCAAAGGCTTTTCCAGTGGATTTATATTCAAAACTCAAAACGTAATGTGCGAAATAATTACTTCAAAATTAGGATAAAATCACGGAGGGGTCACTACTTTTAGAATTTCTGCTTCTACAAATTTCCCTTGACCTGTTCCTACATTAAAATATGATTTTAAACCAGTATCAAACTCCACATCCACTCTATGAAGCCATTTTAACTGGCATTCTCTTGATTTTCTCGCCAATTTTATGGTTTTATCCTTAGCGACATTTCTACGGATTTTCAGCGCCCATTTTTCGGATTCTTGTTTAATCAATTCCCAAATCTTTCCTTGATTTCCAGGTATTATGGTAGAGGAAGGCCCGTCAGTGCCAATAGAACAATAAGACTCTCCTTTCAATATTACTTTTGAAAGAATATTGTAATTAATAGCCAGTGAAATATTAACCATATTATCAGGATTGCCTTTTGGGATTTTCTGTGAAATGGATTCTTTTTCAACATAATTGGAACAAGACTTTTTGGTTTCACATACATAATTATGGCTTTGGTTGGCAATTTTCCCAGGCAAGAGGTTGAATTCATACTTTCTACTTAAAGGAAATCCTTTTAAAGTAAAAACTTCTAAAAAAGCTTCTTCTCCCACCAAAATGGGTGAATTGATGTCGCTCGGAATGCCGCTCATTTGTAATAATCAAGTGGGCGATGTGGAACAGATTTTACGCGACGGTGGAAATGGAATTATCTTAAACGCATTCAACTCGGCTGCATACGAAAAAGCTATTTCGGAACTGGATAACGTACTTAAGTTAAACCCGCAAAACAGTATCGACTGTGCGTATAAATACTATTCACTTAAAAACGGAATCGATTCGTACTTGAGTATTTACAAGCGTTTTTAATTATTCGTGGTGATACGGGTGATTGTTTAAGATGGTCATTGCCCGATACATTTGTTCCATAAAAACAATGCGTATAAGCTGATGCGAAAAGGTCATCTCTGACAAGGAAATTTTGTAACTCGCCTTTTTGTAAACCTCTTCTGAAAATCCAAAAGCGCCACCAATCACAAATACCAATTGCTTCTGGCCTTGGTTCATTT
>JBBAKZ010000616.1:0-1304 GCA_040403275.1 Arcicella sp.
TTTATTATTTGTCATCCGCTAAGGCTAAACCCGTAAAACTTACCGATTTCAATAAAGAAGTTGCCACTTATGCTTTTGGAAAAACAGAAACACTCAGATGGGATTCGGAAGGTTGGAGTCATTGTGGTATTATAACGTATCCAACAAAATATGAAAAGGGCAAACAATACCCGCTTGTTTTGGTGATTCATGGAGGACCAAATGCGGCTTCAGTAGAACAATTTTCTCGTTTTTCACAACTATTGGCCAATGAAGGATATTTTGTATTTGAGCCCAATTACCGAGGAAGTGATAATATGGGCAGTGAATATAAAGTTGCCATTGTGGAAGATGCAGGGGCTGGTCCAGGGCGAGATGTGATGGTCGGTTTAACAAAATTGAAGAAAACTGGTATGATTGATACGACCAAAATAGGCATCAGCGGTTGGTCTTACGGAGGATATATGACGGTTTGGTTAGCGGGTCATTATGGTGGTTGGAAAGCAGCAGTTGCGGGAGCAGCCGTTACTGATTGGGTTGACCAATACAATTTAGGAGATTCTAACATTGGTCGAGCGGCGGCCATTGGTGGTTCGCCATGGGTGGGTGATAACATGAAAAAATACATTGCACAATCGCCCATTACTGAAGCAAGAAACATAAAAGCACCCACGTTAATTCTTGCTAATACTGCCGACCCACGAGTGCCAGTGACCCAATCTTATAAATTATATCATACTTTAAAAGACAATGGTACAGTAACAAAATTTATCGGTTGGCCTATTCCTGCCCATAATGCCAGCGACCCAGTTACCCAAATGGAAAGAGATAGGCTCTGGATTGATTGGATGAATAAGTATTTAAAATAATTAAGAAGTTTAGACTATCCATTTCGAGTATCAACGGAAGTTGTCATCTTGACCGACAACTTCCGTAAAATACGCATCAAATCTTTAAAATTGTCTTTAGTTTTAAAGAATAATCACTTCACCATTACCCCATCCTTCATCACCACCTTCACCTTCCGAATATCCGAAATTTGCTCAATTGGATTACCTTCCACAACCAAAATATCGGCTAAAAACCCTTTCTTAATCATTCCTAAATCCTTTAATTTGAAAGACTCAGCGTTGATTGAGGTTGAAGAACGCAATGCGAAGATGGGCTTCATACCGTATTGAACCATCATTTCCATTTCACGGGCATTGTCGCCGTGCGGAAATACGCCAACGTCCCCACCCATACAGATACGCACACCCAAATCCATGGCCATTTTGAAGGGTGTACGCTTTTCTTGAATTCGTTCGGGTTCGTGGTGTTGTCCG
>JBBAKZ010000617.1:0-1297 GCA_040403275.1 Arcicella sp.
ATGGCTTCCATTTTTACGTTTGTAACGGTAGGTTTCGATTGAGCGTAAGCAATTGCATCGTTAAAAGTTTTATCAACTTCTCTCAACGTTTCCTCTCTTTTATCGTTCTTTTTGGTAGTTATGGAAAAAGTATTTTGGTCGAATTCACGTTTGAAATAGCCTACCCAATTGATATGAATACCATCGTCTTTTTTCAAAGCAGCATCTTCCCAATTCCACCCATCCAATTGCATAATTGACGACATTCCAGCTACAATTTCACCCTGTGGCGTTGCTTGGGTAATCAAAATTCCATTGCTTCTTACAGTTGGAATTAATTCAGAGTCCGTATTATACGCAATCAAAGCTCGTACGTGAGGATTAATGCCACCAATTTCTGTCATGTCATTAGTGGAACGAACCGCATCAATTTCAGTTAAGCCCAATTCATTGGCAGGGGAGATTAAACCCGGATAAATGCTTTTACCTGCTAATTCAATCGTTTCGGTGTTAGCTTTGTCGTACGCAGTTCCAGCACCACCAACGGCGGTGATTATACCCTTACTAAAAACAATTACGCCATTTTCAATTACCTGTCCATTGGCAGTGTGAATTGTTGCACCAGTGAGCGCAATTGGCTTGGTTTGTGGACTTCCAGCGGCTTGATTTTGGGCAAAAATGGTATTCGCAATTAACTGGAATACCAATAGATATATGTATTTTATGTTTTTCATTTTTTGTTTTTTTAATGGATTTGAGATTTTTTATTGGTTCTCAAATCTTAGGTTGTTTCAACTTCCTAAAAGTTTTAAACTTTCGGCAAGTTATTGAAAGTATGACATTAACTTCTTAATCATTATGCTCACTGTGCGTTTCTTCTGAGTAAATATCTCCTTCGCTTGCACAGTGCATTTGTCTTGGTTTTTTCATTTCTGGTTTTGCCGTTGGATTTCCGCTCGCTTTAGAAGCTAACATTTTTTGAACCAAACGATTACGTTCAGCAGCAATCGTAGCTCTCAATTGTTTGTCTTTTTCTAAATCAAAATAAATGGCTCCGTCAATAATTACTTTTTCAGGTTTTGCGTACACCGATAGTGGATTATTATTCCAAAGCACCACGTCGGCATCTTTACCCGCTTTGATACTTCCCAAACGATTATCCAAGTGCATCATTTTAGCAGGATTTAAGGTTACCATTTTCCATGCTTGTTCTTCGGTCATTCCACCGTACATGACCGTTTTAGCAGCTTCTTGATTTAATCTACGAGCCATTTCAGCGTCATCCGAATTGATTGAAGTATTCACCCCAACTTTCGTC
>JBBAKZ010000618.1:0-1293 GCA_040403275.1 Arcicella sp.
TGTTTTTTTTTGAAAACACGGTTCCGCCAACCTCATTGCACTTTATACACCGAGGTTGAGCCGAAAGTGCGGCGGCGCGCTTTTTGGATATAGAACCAGCCGTTTTTTCAAACAGGGTTCTCCGCATTTTATGTAATTTATCTTGGTAATCCTTTTGTAATTTAAAATAGCGTTTCAATGCGTCCAAATAATTTTTTCGAACACGATCTTCCGGTTCATCGCTTTCCTTGAACATGGATAGTTCTGCATCGTCGGAATTCCGAAATTGAATGGCATACGCATTGTCTTCGAGTTGCATGTCTTGGATTCCGGCGGGGAGGTTGAGAACCAGTAAAATTTTGTTGTTATTTGCGTGTAAAAGAGAAAGGTTCTCTACCCCTCCCACATCTAACCGTGTAATTTTATTCGAGTCACATACCAACTCTTGGAGTTTGGCCGGCAATTTCTCTATCACATCAAATTCATTATTTGAAATATTGAGTTTCGTCAAATTTTCGAGCCTTGAGAAGTCCAACGTTTTCACATAGTTGTGTTGAATCGAAAGTGTTCTCAACGACCGCGGCAAGTCGTCTAAATCAAACAAATAGTTGTCCTCACATGTTACATTCCATATTCCCTCCGGCAAATTCGTGATGCTGGTAATTTCCCCCTTTCCGAGAAAAATCGTGTTGACACGCCCCATCCCCAATTCTTTCAAGATCGAAAAATCCAAATCCCCATGGAACTCTTGAGGCAGATACAACTCCATCATAGATTTCGGTATGTTTTCTAATGCATTTCGCAACTGACGCTGCGCGATATTGTTTTCTTCAAGGATCGACCTGCGTTTTTCTAAAATAATGTTCATTTACAGTATCGCTAGATAATAACAATGCGAATTCTACGGGGGCCTACGTCGCTGTAAATGGCAAATCGGTAATCCCCGTTCCTTCCGATTGTGACCGCTTTTTTTGAAGATCTTGGTGAAACCGTATTTTGGATAACACATACTCTTGATCACGTAACATATTCTGTCGCTGATCATATTCACTGACTTTTCGTTGGCTACATGAATATAATATAAATGCAGCAGCGCCAACAAAGATAACAAACACGCCAATGTTTAATACGTAATAGTAAACACTCAACCTATTTTTATGACATTGTTGTAGGTTATAAAATAAATAGTTTTTGGCAGAAGATTCGATTAAATTTGGAGTCTCGGAAACTGAATTGGAGAACATTTACAACATATATAGTGGTTGTGTATGATTTTTTGGATAAAATACCGAAACATCATACTTGCATTACAGA
>JBBAKZ010000619.1:0-1292 GCA_040403275.1 Arcicella sp.
ATTCATGACGCGTCCCGTGCGACCGGGACCGAATCCCTCGCTTTTTAGGACACATGCCGAGACACGGCCCTCGGTGTCAAACATAAACTCAACCAACATGTCACACCCAACCTTTCCCATTGCGAGAACGTAGCGCCGTGGCTGTTGGGTGCTGTGTAGACAATGGGAACGAAGGTCACGCTCACCCATTCCGTCCAGCGTGCGTCGAACGGCAGTGGAGACCTCGGTGGGTGTCAGAGCCATTTGTGGGAATTGTGGGAATTGTGGGGCAATTCGTTTTGTCGTAACTATCCAACGCTACAACGTCTTTTCCCACACAATACCGCGCAGAAAAATTCCGTACTTGTTTATTAAGTAGTCGTCGGAGGTCTCTCTTGTGAAAAACGAGCAAGGCAAGGTATCGTCTCTGTTGTGTAGTTCACCCCAAAGTTTTTGAGCGGCTTCGTATTTTTTCCTGTATCTTGCTTCGGGCTTAAACCCGAAATGTTTTTCATACCATGTTTTACCATTAAATGCAATGTAAAAATAATACAAATCAGCGGGTTTTATATAGGAATCTTCGTTCATTGTTTTCGAGTTATTATTTTTAATTTCGTCTTCATTCGCACATTCTATTTTTGATTTGTCATCAAAGTTTAATTCGGTCAATATTGGAAGCTGTTTATGGACATAATTAAACAATGTTTTACACATGAGAATGGTTCCACCGCCTTTTTCTAAAGACGCATCAATAGAACATTTCGAATTATATTTAACATCTGGAATGACTGCGATAGGATTTGTTTTATCCATACAGTCCACTGAAACATCTACACAAGTCTTGGATCCGCCACCTATATTAAAGTTTCTAGTGTTTACTCCTCTCCCAACCATTGTATTATCTGTGATTTGAAACTTATATTTCCCAGCGTTGACTATTATTTTTTTGGATTCCATATATTATATATTATATAGACATTTGTTTCAACGTTCTCTCGTTAAAAAATTGAATTCGAAAAACAATTTATATATAGCGAAATATATATACAAATACCACCATGGCCGAAATACGACATGCAAAACAACAGGATACTAAAAAGATTTATGGCGTGTATATCAAGTCCTTGTTGACTTCCAAAATTTATCTCAGTATGAATGAAGTCGGTAAAAACGTAAAGCAAAATTTAGAAAGAATGATATCGAAGCAAACCGAAGGAAAGTGTATTCCCGAGGGGTTTATTCGCCCTGGATCAGCCAAAGTGGTCAGTTATTCCGCTGGCGTGATAAACAATGAAAAGGTCGAATTCCAAGTG
>JBBAKZ010000620.1:0-731 GCA_040403275.1 Arcicella sp.
CCTGACAATAAATCATGGGTTTCTTTCCGATTGTGGGTTTCGATAAAACCGATTTTTACATCAATTCCATTGCGTAAAAGCGAATGTGCTTCTTGCAACATTCTGAAAGTTTTTCCTACGCCCGCACTCATCCCAATATAAATTTTAAATTTACCTTGCTTTGACTTTTTGATTAGGTCAAGGAAATATTGAACGGTTTGGTCTTTTTCGGACATTTAAGAATTCGATGTTTGTTGTTCGATATTCGATTTTTGTTAAAATACTGATAATTGGCATTTTGCTGTTTCAGTTTTACTCTATTATTTTGAAAAATATAATTAGAAAGAAAAGGCTAATGAGGAAGTCATAAAATAATTCTGACTACTTGGTTTATTTTCACTATTTACAAAAGATTGGTCTTTATTATTAAGCCCCCTTCCTTCAATTCTCCACATCAAATTCTCAGCAATATTATAGTCGACGTTTGCTGAATATCCCCAAGTTTGAAAGCCATTTGGCGTGCCTGTGGCTACAATTACTTGATTTTTATCGGAATAATATTCTCCTCTCATCGCTACGTTTATTTTATTACTTGGCGAATATTTCAAAATTGCAACGGGAGAATACCAAGTGTCATATTCTGAACTTCCTTTGGACTTTTGTTGGGTTCCAATGTCAAATCCGAGAATCAATCCTAACTTTTCATTCACTTGAAAGATGCCATAAAAGTTATGAAAATACCTCATTCTTTT
>JBBAKZ010000620.1:741-1290 GCA_040403275.1 Arcicella sp.
CATTCTTTTGGTACTATCAGGCGTATCACTTCCAATGAAAGAGCTACTATTTAAGGTAATTTTTGACGATAGTTTATACGTTAATTGATGTCCGAATGCAGGTGTATTGTTACCATCAATTCGCTGAATTCTTTGCCAACCGTTTAGGAATAAACCACTTAAGAATAATTGCCCATTATCAGAACTATACGAAATCTTCGCACCGCTTTCAAAGTACGGAGAATTATCCGCCAAAATACTACGGGTTAAATTCCAACAATCTTTACCAACGGCACTTTCAAAACCAATGTGCGAGGCAAAAATACCCGCATCCACCCAAACAGTTTTTGTTTTTGATACTTTAAACCCAATGTTAGCTTCATAAATATTCTTTAAAACTCCTGGTTCAGCCGCAAGATTAGCATTGGCGTAACTACCCGTCATTAAGGCTAAATTCGCTCTTACCTTATCCTTCTCGTAAGCTGCTTTTATAAATCCTAAATTTAAACTTACTTCGTTATGTCGGTTATGTGAATAAACAAATCCTGGTCGGTTGTGATTGCTTGGATT
>JBBAKZ010000621.1:0-1286 GCA_040403275.1 Arcicella sp.
ATTTTATGAAAGGCAGAAGAAAAATATTGTTTCTTCTGCCTTTTTGATTTTTTGATTTTTCTTTTCATTAATTTTCAGAAATTTTTTCTCCAAAAGGCTAATTTTTATTGTAATTTTTCTGAAACAACTCAAAACTATCAATTACCATCTTTAAAATGGAAATATTAAAAAGCGCTCGACTTGATTCTCTTCGTTATGATATTCGAGGCCCAGTTTACGAAAAAGCACTTCAATTGCAACGTGAAGGCTATAAAATCACCTCTTTAAATATTGGAAATCCGGCAGAATTTGGTTTTGAAACACCCGATGAAATTGTTCATGATATTATTATGAATATACGAAATGCCCAAGGTTATGCGGATTCTCGTGGATTATTTGCGGCTCGGAAAGCAGTCATGCAATATTATCAAAGTCGTCGGGTTAAAAATATTGAAATAGATGATATTTTCATTGGTAATGGCGTAAGTGAATTAATTGCACTAACCATGACGGCTTTATTAAATCCAAATGATGAAATCTTAATTCCTTCACCAGATTATCCTCTTTGGACAACCTCAGTGGGACTTGCAGGTGGTACACCCGTTCATTATGTTTGTGATGAAGAATCGGATTGGAATCCAGATTTGAAAGATATTGAATCAAAAATTACCAAAAAAACTCGTGGAATTGTTTTAATTAATCCCAATAATCCAACGGGAGCGGTATATGAGAAAGAGATAGTTGAAGGAATTGTCCGTTTAGCCGAAAAACATAAATTGATTGTCTTTGCTGATGAAATTTATGATAAAATTCTCTACGATAATGCGATTCATCATTCGACCGCAGGGATGTCGGAAGAGACTTTAATAATAACGATGGGAGGAATGTCTAAAAATTATCGTGCTGCAGGCTTTAGAGGTGGTTGGATGATTTTGACGGGTGCAAAACATAAGGCAAAATCCTACATTGAAGGACTTTCATTCATGGCTTCTATGCGTTTATGTTCAAATGTTATTTCACAATATGGCATCCAAACGGCTTTGGGTGGCTATCAATCTATTACTGATTTGGTAATTCCTTCGGGACGACTGTACAAGCAAATGGAATTATCGCACCAAAAGTTGATTTCGGTGCCTGGAATTACTTGTGTACGTCCTAAAGGAGCCATGTATCTTTTTCCGAAGATTGATTTAAAACAATTTGACTTTAAAAATGACGGTGATTTTGTGTTAAGTTTATTAGAAGATCAGCGAATTTTAGTTGTTGGTGGTGGCGGATTTAATTTCAAAAAACCCGATCATTTTAGA
>JBBAKZ010000622.1:0-1282 GCA_040403275.1 Arcicella sp.
TTCTTTTTGTAGATTAGCATTAGGAATCTGAGTCACTAAAACCGCTAAAGCCCCTGGGGGCATCATGGATTTATCCGTTGCGATCGACCGTTCCGCCAACACAGGTAATCCTAAACTTCCCGTTGCTTTAGCGGCCGCTGAGCCTTCACGAAAGAAAATAAAACGATTATTACGGGGAACATAGCGATCGACTGCTTCAGGATGTTTTTCTAGATAATCAATCAAAATCGGTAGCGTCAACTCGCCTGGCTGAAAAATACCGTCTTTAACCAGTTCCTTACCCAGACTGACATAGGGATAATCCGTATTGCCATCAAAGCTCACGGAAACGGTTTTTCCATCGGTTAAACGCAATTTAGCCGACCCTTGAATTTGCACTAAATAAGCTTCTAATCTCTCTTTGAACCAAAATAATTCATTCCCCGCCAGGGAACTATTTTTGCCTAATCCGTCCGTTCCTTCCAATTTCGCTCGGCTAGGATGGGGTTTATTCCAACTCGAAAAATTGGCGGGTTTGCGGTACAGGGGATAGCGGTATTCTGCTGTTCTACGACGACTAGCGGTGTAATTTGGTTCAAAATAGCCCGTAAAATGAACTTTTCCCTGATTATCATTACCTGTTGACTGATAAAAAACAAATTCTTTTTTAACGGCTGCTTGCAATTCTTCAGGCGATCGCGCTTGTTTCACGAGAGTACGAAATCGGAGTAAGGAACGTTTCACCCGCTCCAAGGTAATACCCTTCACGGGATAGTTGCGATAGGCTCTGGCCGCATTACTTGAATTAAGATACTGCAAGCTTTGGTTAATTGCCTCAATTAAAACTCCTCGGTCTTTTGTCCAAAGTTGATTATCTCGACCAATAATTTCTGAGTTTTCGAGACTTTTAACAGGAACTAAAGGTAATCCTTGAGATAACAACAAATGGGGAGTTGTGGTGATAATTCCTAAACTAAATAATGCGATTGTAATTAAATTTTTGCTCATATTTCCTGTCAAGCGATTTACCATTATTCAATATAGAATAATTTTGGTGATACTAACTGAGATTTAAGAAGCGATCGCGTTTCTGTTTCAGAATTTAAGAGGCGATCGCTATTCCTTAAAAAAAGTGGCAACATTACGGCGGCCATTGATTACCCTTAAAATTTCAATACCGTCATCTATCACTTGATAGAAAATGATATATCCCTCTACAGATAAACCTCGCAAAATAGGATTAATTTCCGAATAGCTCTTGCCACTATAAGGGAAAGATACTAATTGTTGACATTTTCGATTA
>JBBAKZ010000623.1:0-1279 GCA_040403275.1 Arcicella sp.
GTTATTGAAAATATTAAAAGTGGACTCGAAGAAATGAAGTTAATTGAACAAGGAGTAAAAAAATCAAGACCTGCGAGAGAATTTTTGAAAGGATTATGAGTTATCAAGTAGAAAGTATCGAGAACTTCGAACGAGAAGCAAAAAGATTAAAGAAAAAATACCCTTCATTGAAAGGTGAAATGCTTGATTTGATTGAACAACTGGAAGAAAATCCATTTTTAGGTACAGCAATGAGGGATGGACTTTACAAGATTCGTTTAAAAATCAAGTCGAAAGGTAAAGGCAAAAGGGCTGGTGCAAGAGTTATTACTTATGTAAGAGTGATATTAGGGACGGTTTATTTAGTTTCAGTTTATGATAAATCTGACCAAACTGATATTTCAGATGATGAATTAAATCGTTTATTAAAGATAATTTTAGAAGACTAAAAAAGGCAGAAAGATTTATTCTTTCTGCCTTTTAACATTCATGCCCTACCCTATCCAATCGTATCAAACCCACAATAAGGCACCAATACCTTTGGAATTTTGATACCGTCTGGCGTTTGATTATTCTCCAAAATCGAAGCCAAAATACGAGGTAAAGCCAACGCTGAACCATTCAAAGTATGTAATAATTGAGACTTCCCTTCGGTTTTCATTCTTAATTTCAAACGGTTCGCTTGGTAGGTTTCAAAATTAGAAACTGAACTTACTTCCAACCAACGTCCTTGTGCCGCCGACCAAACCTCCATATCATAAGTAAGCGCCGACGTGAAACTCATATCACCACCGCACAAACGCAATACTCGGTAAGGCAATGATAATTTCTGCAAAATACCTTGCACGTGTGACGACATTTCTTCCAAAGCGGCATATGAATTTTCTGGCTTTTCAATGCGCACAATCTCAATTTTATCGAATTGGTGCAAACGGTTTAAACCCCGCACATGAGCGCCCCAAGAACCCGCTTCCCTACGGAAACAAGGCGTATATCCAGCATTCTTGATGGGTAATTCACTTTCTTGCAAAATAACATCACGGTACATGTTGGTAATTGGTACTTCGGCGGTTGGAATTAAGAATAAATCATCCACCGTGGCGTGGTACATTTGTCCGTCTTTATCGGGTAATTGCCCCGTGCCAAAACCGGATTCTTTATTAATCAAAATGGGCGGTTGAATTTCGGTATAACCTGCATTGATCGCTTCGTCTAAGAAGAAATTAATCAAAGCCCGTTGGATCCTTGCCCCTTTTCCTTTATAAACAGGAAAACCCGCCCCAGCGATTTTATTACCCAA
>JBBAKZ010000624.1:0-1279 GCA_040403275.1 Arcicella sp.
CAATAAAGATTCCATTGGTGGTGTTGTCGAGTGTGTGGCTCGCCATGTCCCAATGGGGTTAGGAGAACCTGTTTTCGATAAATTAGAAGCCGAATTAGCCAAGGCAATTATGTCCCTTCCTGCGAGTAAAGGGTTTGAAATCGGTTCTGGTTTTTCAGGAACTTTATTAACAGGCAGTGAACATAATGACGAATTTTATTTAGATGAATCGGGGAAATTACGGACAAAAACCAATCGTTCTGGTGGCGTTCAAGGCGGCATTAGTAACGGGGAAAATATTATTATTCGGGCGGCCTTTAAACCCACTGCAACCATTGGAAAAGAACAAAATACAGTCAGTAATGCGGGCGAAGAAACAACGTTAGCGGCCAAAGGTCGTCATGATCCCTGTGTTTTGCCCCGTGCTGTGCCGATGGTAGAAGCAATGATGGCGATCGTTTTATGTGATCATCTTTTACGTTTTCAGGGACAGTGTAAAACGCTAATTTAGAAAATTATCAGCTTTTTTTAATATTAGTTAATTGGCAAATTTCTGACTCGTAAACTACAACAGATTGTTAATTCAGTCTGTACAAGGTCTTCTTGGCTGAATAGTATTCAGTCCCTACTTTGTAGGAAAAGTAAAAACAAACTAATATAATTGCTCCTAATTTTAAGACATCATTTAAGCAAGAAAAAACCCCACACAAGGCGGGGCTTAGCAAGAGGTAATCGTTATCAACTTCCCTAGGGTTTGAGGGAAGACTGGGCGTAGTTCACCAAACCTGCGCTGACATAGTAGCCATAACCGTCTAATTTGTTTTGTTGCGCGATACGGCTAGGATTATTGATGAGTTCGCCAATGCCAAAACTGAGGAGCATAACGGAAACGGCGGCGATCGCGTAGTTGCGGATGACTTGGTTGGTAGGGATTGTGGTGGTGGTTGATAACATGGGGTTGGCTCTCCTTTTCTCTTGCTATCCTTAGAATAGGTTGAAATAAAAGGGATGTCAGTCCCCAAAAACCTGGCTTTTCAAGGGTTTCAGAAATTCTCTTTTAGGTTTCAACATCGAAAAAAAGGGAACAAGGGGCCACCAACATGGAAAAGCTTTTTTATTCCAAGAAAAATCCACCCCAAATCGTTTTTGACAAAGAGGTTTAAGGTTTTTAAAAGTTGCTAAAAAGAATCCCAAAAACTAATATTTGCGTTCTTTAGGTTCAAAACGGTTGATAACCACTGGCATATAATTTAATTCGATACCCGCAGGGGAATAATAGGCTAAAGTGTGTGGCAAAAAT
>JBBAKZ010000625.1:0-1278 GCA_040403275.1 Arcicella sp.
ATAGGGATGAACTATACAGAGACAAAGCCTCCAATAAATTAGATTTCCCAACATTTGGTCTTCCGATAAAAAGATTGATTTTACGAAATTCTGATAATTCTAAATGTCTAATTGATTTAAAATTATTGATTTCGATATAGTTAATAAAATTATTCATTTTTTGATTTTTACTTGATAACCAAAAATACACTAAATTTCTTTAAACGACAAAAGGCAACGAATTTCGTTGCCTTTTGTCATGTATAAACCCTAATCTCCTAATCATAATTCAAAACTGGAGCTAACCATTTTTCAATCAATTCCAAACTCATTCCTTTGCGTTCTGCGTAGTCTTTTACTTGGTCTTTGGCAATCTTTCCGATGGGGAAATACTTGCTTTCTGGATTTGAAAAATAAAAACCACTGACCGAACTTGCTGGATACATCGCAAAACTTTCGGTCAATTGAATGCCAATTTTATCTTCGGCTTGCAATAAATCAAACAAGGCCTTCTTTTCGGTATGGTCTGGGCAAGCTGGATACCCTGGTGCGGGACGAATTCCGACGTATTTTTCAGAGATTAATTCTTCGGGCGTCGCATTCTCATCCGTGGCATAACCCCAGAATTCCTTACGGGTACGCTCATGCATGAGTTCCGCAAAGGCCTCTGCCAAACGGTCAGCGATGGCTTTCACCATGATTGAATTATAATCGTCGTGGTCTTTTTCGTATTTTTCTACCAAAGGCTCAATACCAATTCCTGCCGTTACCGCAAATGCACCAATATAATCGTCTTTGCCCGTTGTTTCAGGTGCTATAAAATCTGAAAGACAATAATTTGGCAAATTTGCCGCCTTTTGACCTTGCTGACGAAGGTGATGTAAAACCGTTTGTGTGTCGGTTTGTGTCATCAAATTTCCATCTTCCGAAACAACCGTATTACTCAAAACATTATAGCTTGTATGTTGATGAACCCCGTGTTTTTCGCAAGGAATTTCTCTGGTAATTTCTTCAAAATCGTGTAAGATAATATCATCTCCGACGGCATTAGCAGGATAAAAACCAACCACCGCACGAGCCGTAAGTAGCTTATTGTCAATGATTTCCTTTAATAAAACATTGGCATCATCAA
The DNA here is from genome assembly GCA_040403275.1 of Arcicella sp. Taxonomy (GTDB): domain Bacteria; phylum Bacteroidota; class Bacteroidia; order Cytophagales; family Spirosomataceae; genus Arcicella. Next base: position 1,112 of record JBBAKZ010000625.1, read on the forward strand.
ATAATTTTTTGGCTTCTGCTCCTACGATTTCGTTTTCAAAAATCTTTGGATATTTACCCGATAATTGCCAAGTCGAGAAGAACGGAGTCCAATCGATATATTTGGCAATTTCCGCTAAATCATAATCCATAAAATATTTATTACCTAAGAATTGTGGTTTAGTCGCT
>JBBAKZ010000626.1:0-1278 GCA_040403275.1 Arcicella sp.
GAATTATTCTGCTAGTTTTAATTAACTTTTATTTCAACTATTATTTTTTATGGCCATGAGTGGGGCAGGGCGGCGCGGAAATTGAACGATCTAGCCAACCTGCTGCTTGTTGAATATGACTGAGTGCTTCTTCAGGTTGATCCTTCAGTAAAAAAACGAGGGCCGCCGCTAAATCTTGACCCGCTTGAGCTTTACGATTCGCCTTGAGTCGATGCCAGTCATTCGGCGCGATCGCTAATTTTTCCGCAAGCAATTGGGCGAGAGCCGTTGTCGTCAGGGTTTCGGGAGCAATAGTTGAATGAGTTTGCATAATTATTCTGGTTCAGGGATGGGTTTAGGGTTATTATCTGCTTTTTTCCACTCATTAATATCTCGATTAATCAAATCTTGAAAACTTCGAGTAACGAGAGTAATGGTAAGCGGAGAACTGAGCGGTTGGGTCGGATCAACTAGGGCGTAGAGAAAATCACCTTTAAAATCAGGATTACCTAATAATAATCGATGGGTTTTACCATTTTTTAATTGTATCGTGAAGGTTGCCAAGGGTTCCTCTAGTCCATATTCCTTTAATTGACTCGCTTCGGCAGGAAAGGCGCGATCGCTCTGGCTATCGATTAAAAGATTGACTAAAAAAGAAAGAGCGGGTTCACTGGCTATAACGGCTTCAGGGGTTTCAGGCTGCTCCATTTTCCAGGTTTGTTTAGCATCGGAACCGCGATAAAATTTTAAAATCTGACCTAATTTTTCGAGATTAATACTTTGAATATCATCAGATTGAAACGAAAATAATCTTTTTTGTGCTTTTTGGGTCACTTCCTGGGGTTGAGAATTCTGTTTTATTTCATAAATGCCTAATCCTCCCCCCAAAACAACCGCGATCGCCAATAAAATCCAAGTTATTTTTTGCAACTTCATAAAGAAACAATAATGATTATTTTGAAATATTTTTACTAAAAAACGTTAATAAATTGTAGAATAAATAGCTGGTTTAATTTCTGAGTCGATTAAATTTAATCAAAACTTCTCTCACTTTATCAGACTATGTTGAAAACTCATCATTTGATAATATTCAGGCAATGAAATATTCTTAAAAAGAAGAAAAACTTACTTTTTTAGCTATCCCGTGAAACAACTCAGTCTTTTTGACGCTTCTTCTAGTTATTTTGTCCCGCGATCGGACAAGTTGATCATGAATAAAATGGCTCTCCTGCAATGGAAAGAGCGAGTGTTACACTAGCAACAACGGGAGCATCTCAGTTGTGCAATAAGGATAAATGC
>JBBAKZ010000627.1:0-1276 GCA_040403275.1 Arcicella sp.
TGAACATCAATTTGCAAAGTATCTGTCATGGTTTTTAGTTAATGGTTAAGAATTAATAGAGCATAGTTGTTTAAAATCAGAAAACAGATTACTCAACTATTAATTATTAACTATTCATTATTAATTACACTCTCGGTTTCCACGAGATTTCTTCTATATTTAACTCTTTAATCATCATTCTACATAAGACAAAAAGGTAATCCGATAAACGATTCAAATATCTAATTACCAAGTCATTAACTTCTGATTCTTCTGCCAATCGCAGTACAACTCTTTCGGCTCTTCGGCAAACCGTTCGAGCCAAATGTCCAAACGAAACAGATTGATGCCCGCCTGGGAGAATAAAAAACCGCATCGGTTCAAGACTTTCATCCATCCGATCCATTTCCTTTTCCAACAATTCAATATCACTTTCGTGAAGGTCTGGAATGCGTTTTTTTGTCTGTTCTGGTTCAGATGCCAAAATTGAGCCAACCGTGAAAAGTCGGTCTTGAATTTCCTTCAAAATGTCTTTTCTACCTTGATTTACTGCTTGGTCACGCACTAATCCGATGTATGAATTGAGTTCATCCACCGTGCCGTAGGCTTCGATTCTGAGTTCTGTCTTTGAAACTCGTGTGCCTCCTACCAAGGAAGTCTGTCCTTTATCGCCCGTTTTTGTATAGATTTTCATTATCACAAAGCTACATTTTTTTAATAAAATATCCTGCAAAAAGAAATAAAAAATAATTGTCATAACAACTAATTTTATTGAATTATGATTTCAATTAGCTATTTTCATTAGAATACTTGGGCTTTGTGGCGTAATTTTGCGATTAAATTTTACAGTAAATCATGAGTGGTTTTGGAATGAAGTAATTTTGACTAATTCCAGACCAGTATTCCCTAAAATAAATGAGCATAGAATATTTTATTTCCAGAGTCGGACGCTATTTGTCCATTTTTGCTTTCATCATCGTTCTTTTATTTACCTATCGAGGTTTACCTGATTCGGTTGGCGTTCACTTTGGAGCGGATGGCCGTGGGGACGGTTTTTTACCTAAAAATCAGGTTTTTTATCTTTTCGGAGCTATCATGTTTTCGCTTAACATTCTAATCGTTTTGTTGGTAAGTAATGTTAAGAAATTGCCCATAACTGCATTTAAATCGATCGCCAATAAAGAGTGGCTAAAAGCCCCAAAACATTTCAGTGGCGTATTAATTAATTGGATAAATTTTCTTCCAACCATCATCAATGTCTTTTTATTATTGGCTTTAAGAGCATTATTAGCGCTAA
>JBBAKZ010000628.1:0-1272 GCA_040403275.1 Arcicella sp.
AATCGTTCCATGCGTCGTTTCGTGAATAATTAAACTCGCTAATTTCCCATCCGGATAATATAGCATGTTCGATAAAATTGGCTCGGGCAACCAACCTAACGTAGAGTAGGCAATCCCTTGACCCATTTCGGTATCATAACCCTTTGATTTCCAAGCATTTTGTTCTTTTACGGCAGCAGTAGAATCAAAAAAACCTTTGTAGGTAAAATTGCCAATAAACCAACTCACGATTGGAAAATCAAATTCCTTGGCTTCCATTTTATAAGGTTCAGCTACGGTTAATAGATGAACCAATGGCTGACCGTTTTGATTATAAAGTGTTTGGTAAACATTTGGATTATCGTGTAATCCTAAAGAATCAATCGCATATTTTCGAACTGCTTGAATGTATAAAATGCGCTTTTTGAGAGAATCGGGAATGGATTTATCTCGAAGAACTACTTTTAACGGGCGAGTATTAAAAGCAATGTTTAAACCTCCTTTAGCTTGTTGATAAAAATATTGAACCCATGATTTTTGCCAAATTAATAAGCTAATAATCAAGAGAATAATAATTGTCCAGACTCTTCTTTTACGTTGCTTAATGTATTTCTTTTGCAATAATATCATAACGATTTAGCCATTATTTATAATCCTGAATATTCAAAATATTTTTACAAAACTGATATTCGGATGCTTGATTCGAACAAATGAATAATAAACGGTTTTTTGAATATTCTTCTACATTGCGAAGATACCAAGCCGAAGCCTCTACATCAAGATTTGAAGTAGGCTCATCTAACATCAAGATTTCGCAATCCGACCAAAAGGCTAAACCCAATTTCACCCTTTGCTTCATGCCCGAAGAAAAGAATTTTAATTCTTTATTTTTAGCTTTGGGTAATTCAATAAAGTCAATGAAGTCAGGGTTGGAAAGATTATTTTTGAAGGGTTTGAATTTGGTATGAAATTCAATAATTTCGGTCAAAGTAAAGTCTTCGATGAGTTCTAAATAAGGAGCAGCCACGATTAGATGCTTATAGTAATCATCAACGAGGATTGATTTGTGATGGTTTTCGTATTGAATAGTTCCCTGAGAATGCGGCATAAAGCCCGAAAGCACTTGGAGTAAGGTAGATTTGCCACTGCCGTTTGCGCCAATAAAAGTATAAGATTCTCCTGATTGAAATTCGCAATTCAAATTTCTGAAAACCCATTCATTCCTAAATTTTTTACCAAGATTTTGCGCAATTATTTTCATTGATAGGTTTTGGGTTTTAGGTTTTAGGTTTT
>JBBAKZ010000629.1:0-1262 GCA_040403275.1 Arcicella sp.
GTTCGGCTGGTTGCGTACTGGCAAATCGTCTTTCTGAGAATCCCAAAAACAATGTTCTTCTGATTGAAGCAGGCGGAAAAGACAAGAACATGAATATACATATTCCAGCGGCATATTCCAAATTAAATTATGACAAAACCTTGAATTGGGATTTTTTTACCGAACCACAAAAGCACGTGTTGAACCGTAAAATGTATCAACCCCGTGGCAAAACTTTGGGCGGAAGCAGTTCAATAAATTGCATGGCGTACATCCGTGGAAATCGGGAAGATTATAACGATTGGGAACGTTGGGGGAATGAAGGTTGGGGCTATGAAAATATGTTACCTTACTTCAAAAAATCTGAGAATAATGAACAATTCGAAAATGATTTTCATAGCCGAGGTGGCTTGTTGAATGTTACGAACAATCGCAATATAACCCCTTTAGCGGAGGCTTTCGTGAAAGGGAATATTGAATGTGGAATCCCTGAAAATCAAGACTTTAATGGAAAAAATCAAGAAGGTGCCGGCAAATTCCAGTTCACCATTAAAGAGGCAAAAAGGCATTCTACGGCTTCGGCTTTTTTAGTACCAGCCTTATCTCGACCCAATTTAAAAGTCTTGACCAATTCATTGACGAAGCAATTGTTAATCGAAAATGACCGAGTAATCGGGGTTGAATTCATTAAAGATTCATCAGGAAATACTGAGAAAGTATACGCTGAGAAAGAGGTAATTGTCTCGGCGGGGGCATTCCAAAGTCCTCAAATTTTAATGCTTTCGGGTATTGGTGATGCCGATTATTTGAAAGAATTTGGCATAACATCAAAATTGAACTTAAAAGGAGTTGGTCAAAATCTGTCCGACCATCTTTTTGTCAATATGAATGTATTTTGTAACCAACGATTAACTTACAATAATGCCGAACGTTTTCCTTGGGTTTTGGGCAATGCATTTAAATATTTTGTCCAAAAACAAGGTCCTTTAACTTCAAGCCCGTTGGAGGCCTGTTCGTTTTTCAAAACCCTCCCCCACCTTGACCGTCCGGATATGCAATTTCATTTTGCGCCGGTGATGGGCGAAGACATTCACGATTTAGAAAATTTACCCAAAACCGAAGGATTTACGATTTTACCAACAATTATAACGCCAAAAAGTCGTGGATACGTGGGACTACATTCCAACAAAGCTACGGATGCCCCTTTGATCGATCCACAATATTTTTCGGATGCCAAGGGAGAAGATTTAGCCACGATGTTGCGGGGCGTAAAAAAGGCAAAA
>JBBAKZ010000630.1:0-1260 GCA_040403275.1 Arcicella sp.
TGGGGGTAATTTCTTCGACGGGTGTTGTCGGTAAAATCAAGTCGTGTTCTGAACCTTATTCACTGGTAATTTCTATTTTGCATTCCGAATATTCAGTTTCTGCAAAGTTGAAAAGTAACAATGAAATTGGTTCGGTAAAGTGGAAAGGCGTTAATCCTGATATTGTTGAAATGACGGAAGTCTCTCGTTATAAGACGGTTAAAATAAAAGACACGGTAGTTACTTCAGATTTCAATTACGTTTTTCCGCCCAATATCATCATTGGATTTGTTGAGAAAGTGGGCGTAAAACCTGATCAGACCTTTCATGAAATTGACGTGCGATTGGCTACAAATTTTCATACACTGGCTTATGTATACGTGATAAATAACAAATTATTAAATGAACAAAAAGCTTTGGAAGAAAAGAGTGGAGACGTGAAGCCGAAATAAGTAAAAGTAGGCAGTTTGCAGTAAGCAGTAAAAGTTCTTAGATAACCCAAAGCAATTGACTCAAAGCCAATAATAAATGACTTCAAGAAGTATAATTTCCCAAGTGCTTATTTTTATATTTTACCTTGTGTTGCAAATATTTTTTGTGCGACAATTGGTACTATTCGACTACGCCTTCTGTTTTGTATACGTGGCAAGCATCATTCTTTTACCCTTCACGGTAAGTAAAGTTATATTAATTTTATTGGGATTTGTAGCAGGAATAACGGTCGATATTTTTTACAATACCGTAGGAGCGAATGCAGCGGCAATGACGCTCATCGCATTTTTACGGCCCACGATACTTACTGTATTAACTCCTCAAAGAGGCTACGATGACCGCCAAATCCTCACCTTAAATTCAATGGGTTTGAGCTGGTTTATCACTTACGCAGCGGCTTTAATTTTTGTGCATCATTTTGTATTATTCTTATTAGAGGCTTCGGATTGGGGCCTGTTTTTACCAGTTATGGCCAAGGTAATTTGTAGCACAATTTTTACGACCATGATTGTAGTAATTATTCAGTTTTTTAGAAAAGACTAATATTTCGATGCGACCGTCGCTCGGTTTGTTATTCGATTTTCGATGTTGGGGACTGAAAACTAAACATCGATCAACAAATATCGAACAACGAATATTAAAATCCTTTCACCATGGTTACGCACTTCTTCACAACTTCCGTAATTTGTTCAAAATTTCCCGAAGCTAAAACGTCTTTTGGAAATAATTGAGAACCCATTCCCACGGCAGTTACACCCGCTGAAAACCATCCTTTTAGATTTTCTTCGT
>JBBAKZ010000631.1:0-570 GCA_040403275.1 Arcicella sp.
AAATTCATATATATATTTATAAACATTTTTCGCTAAAGATAATTGAGAGACGATTGATATAAGAAGTGCGAAAAAAATTGATTTGATAAAAAAGATGTTAAAAGGGAGATATCTTTTTATCAAAATGGAGTTCGTATCTAATAAAACACACACGGTTACCTTAGTCGAATGCGTAGAGCAAATGTCAAAAGGACAGGATTTTGTCTGTAGCGGAGAGACCGTTTTCACCGAAACCGGTGAGTCAATCCGCTATATTGGAGTCATGGATGGGCACGGCTCGGATTCGTGTATTAATTTTATACGTAGACTACCGGCTATCAAAATTCAAGAGATCATGGGTGCAATATGCCCGATCACCGCGCTACAAGACCTTATCGGAAAAGAAAATGCCGTCGGTTATTACGAGTCGTCGGGTGCCACTATGTGTTTGGCGCGAGTATTTTCGGATCACGTCGAATGTCTGAATAGCGGCGATTCTCAGGCTGTCGTTTTCAAAAACGGAAAAATGGAATTCATTACCGAGGAACACAATACGACTAATGAAAAGGAGCGCACCAGACTGTCAGACGA
>JBBAKZ010000631.1:580-1256 GCA_040403275.1 Arcicella sp.
CGGATATCTAATTTAGAAAAATATCAGAATGGTCGCCGAAAATAAACTGGAGTCATTTCCGTCTGACTACGCGACATTCAAGAACGGAATTACTCTTGCCACGACGCAAGCACTTGGACATCGGAATGTCACGGGCATTCAACCCGATAGAACGGTCATTGAATACGGATCGAGTGATACGATTCGGGTTATTGTGGGCAGCGATGGGCTTTTCGACGTGATTATCAAGGGCGACAACGGATCCTATTTAGAACATGATATTATGGAGATGAACGGCATGTCGTGCGAGCTAATCGTAAAGAGAGCGGTCGACCGATGGCTACAGGAATGGGAGACGGTTATAAACGGAGAAACAACTAAATTTAAATTCGCTAGAGTAGATTGTGATGACGTTGGCGTCGCAGTTATGGATATTGTTCCTATGGAATCCAGTTAATTATATTTTGGGTCAAAAAACATAAACACAAATATCGGTATTATATAACTAGATGTACAAAATCTTTTTTTGTATTTTATCATTATTGGTTGGATCCGGGGCTTTTTTAAGAGGAATTATAAAAAGGACTATTTGTTCAGTTATTCCAAAACAATTGCCCCGGCTAGCAAGTTCAAATTTACCCGAAGACTTGTCGCCAAGCTTGTCGCGACTCCATTGGTACGTGGTCGCAGAAGCCAA
>JBBAKZ010000632.1:0-1250 GCA_040403275.1 Arcicella sp.
GGTCACACGAATTTGAACATTTGTGTACTCTCCTTCGTGGGTTTTTGCAAACGACTTGATGCCCTTGATAAAGTCATTTGCAATCTTACTTCCAAACATTTCTCCTAACATATCGTATATCTTTTTTAATATCTACTACAAATATAAACTCTTAATAATAAGTATCGTATAGCGACTTCAATTCTTTTCCCGTCGTAGAAAAACGAATAGGAATAGCGGTGAAACCGAATAACGTCTTAACCTTAAATGTACCCACGAAGTCCAAAGGAACATCCTTGGTTGTCAATGCACTAGCGATTAAAGAACGCCAATTATTGAGTACCGCCTTGGGGTCAAAAGATAAAGTTAATTTAACCTTTGACTTTCCATTGGGTTCAATGTTTATTTCGTTGGGTTCGGTGATAGAACCGATTTGCGCGTTGTTGGTGAATACCTTTACATCAATGTCTTTTACAACCGCTTTAAAGTTGCTCTTATTGATGAATGTAAGGAATACTATTCCTTGCGCCTTTGGTACTATTTGGGTCAATACAAACCCGTCTACCGAATAATCCCATTGGTTTGCCAATAGGACGTTACGATAAATATATCGCGCGATGGTAGCACCCGCTAACCCCGCACCAACGATGAATAAAACTTTATTCGCTTTCATTAGTCTAAAATTAATTTCCACGCAAAATAAACGATAGCCGTTCCTATTAGTGTATAAAGAAAACCATTAGGTATGCCTAACACAGCGGGGTCTTTAGCATTGAGCCTTTCCGAGCGTTGCTTGATTTCTTCTATTCTACTAGAAATTTCGGGTTGGAATGTTTCTTGGAACTTCAAGCCAAAAGTTTTGGCCTTGGCTACGTTGTTGGCGAATTTGGCTTCGTCAACACCCGTGTTTGCGAAAAATGCTTCAAAGTCTTGTGTCATTTCGCTTTTCTCCTTAAGAACATATAAGCACCACCAATGATAGCAAGTACGACAACGCCATAAATGATTAATTTAGAACTTCCCGTTGCTTTGGCTACATTACCCGCCAACGCATCAATTTCCGCTTGGATACGCGCCCTTTCTTCGGGCGTTTTAGCGACAATCAATTGGTCGGTTAAAGTTTTCATTTTAGCCTTATCCGCATCCGCTTTTGCTTTTGCATCCGCATCTTCTTTTGCTTTTGCTTTTGCATCCGCATCCGCTTTTGCTTGTGCTAGTCCATCGGCTTTTGCTTTTGCAATTTGAGCAATTAAACTATCTCTAATTTCTTT
>JBBAKZ010000633.1:0-1239 GCA_040403275.1 Arcicella sp.
CAATTGGTATATGGTTCAGCAAGACACCGCCACAATTAAGTCTATCATCGAAATAGGCACAATTGTCATGTTGATATTTTCAAGCACTATCATTTGCTTGGTTTATATTCTGCACGCTCGCCTAATAAAGCAGAAATATGGTTTATAATTAGGTGAAAGAGGTAAATTGGTAAAAAGGCGGCTTAGAATATTTGCTTTCCATTTTCCTTTTAACTTCTAAGTTCCTTTTTCCACTAACCCCTTAAAAAATGAATGAGGCAAAAATTATTATTCTCGGTACTTTTGCCATGCTTCTGCCCGTAACGGCAATTATTATTTTTGTCAGCGTTTATAATCGTCGTCAGCGTTTACAACGTGAAAAGTTGGAGCGTATTGAAGAAACCCATCGGCAAGAAATGCTTGAAGCCAGTGTGGCTTCCCAAGAAAATGTCCGTCGGCAAATTGGTGGTGATTTACACGATGAAATTGGCACACTCCTATCTGCTACTCGCATGAGTCTTTCACAAGTTACCAAACACGACGATAATCCTGCCGAAAGAGAAATTCTTTTAAATCAAACGAAAGAGTTATTAAATGATACGCTTAACAACGTAAGAAGATTATCTAAAGAACTGATGCCCAGTACTTTAGATGAATTTGGGTTAATTATTGCTCTGAAAGACTTTACTGAAAAAATAACTGAATACACAGGCGTTATGGTTTGTTTTAGTCACGGGGAAATATCGGAAGTATTTGACAAAAAAATTGAATTGGCGCTTTATCGAACTGCTCAAGAATTGGTAAATAATGCTCTTAAGCACGCAAATGCTAGTGTGATTAGTATTCAGCTGCAGATGCGAAACAATAATTTAGTGCTTCAAGTATCCGATAATGGGATTGGTTTTGATTTGGCGGAAGTCAATAAACCTAAACGAGGAATTGGAATAAAAAATATTGAAAGTCGTATAAGCGTGATTAAAGGAAAGATTAAATTTGATGTTGAGAAAGGCCGAGGTTCAAGTTTTGAAATATCCCTTGCTTTATAAAGTTCCATTCAGAAAAATTATCATCCTATTTGCAAACCATGAAAAAAAATAAAATTAGAGTTGCTATTGCCGATGACCACGCCATTTTTCGTCGTGGAATTGTATCATTATTGCAAAATAATGACGATTTTGAAGTAGTTCTACAAGCTTCGAATGGACAAGAGTTGATTGATAATTTGGAAGAAGCACGTCCACAAGTAATTTTGATGGATTT
>JBBAKZ010000634.1:0-1235 GCA_040403275.1 Arcicella sp.
TTATTAACGCTCGTATCATTATGGCGCAACAATTCGGGTGAGATGTATCGTTTAATTATTAACTTCCAAGATATTTTTAAACACCAACTATGCTTCACCGAATCTTGTTATTAATATTTGTTATTGGTTCAATGAAAACAACGGCCCAAACTGTCATTGAATTGCCGCTGTATCCCAATGAGGTCCCTAGCGCTATAAACAGTAACCTTACCGAGCAAATAATTATGGTGAAGGGCACACGAAGGATTTTAAATGTAATAAAGCCTACGCTTACCCAATACACTCCAGTAAAAGCGAATGGTACGGCTGTTATTATTTGCCCGGGAGGTGGCTATGCACGCCTGTCAATTGACAATGAAGGCGTGGCTGTTGCAGCAGCTCTTAACAAAATTGGCGTGACAGCATTTGTGCTCAAGTACAGATTACCAAATGATACGATCATGATTGATAAAACTGTTGGACCGTTACAAGATTTACAGCAGGCATTACGAATGGTTAAGCAACAGGCGGCAAAATTTTCCATTAATGAAAACCGCATTGGTGTGATGGGTTTCTCAGCCGGTGGCCACCTAGCTGCAAGCGCACTTACCCATTTTAATTTTAAAGCTGATAATGCTGTTACAGATACCACCTCTGTTCGCCCTGCATTTGGTGTACTCATTTATCCGGTAATTAGTTTTCAGAAAGAGATTATGCACGCAGGTTCTAGAGATCATTTACTTGGAATTAATCCGGCTGAAAAAGAGGAGCAATTTTTTTCAAACGAATTAAACGTAACCCAAAATACGCCACCAGTATTTTTAGTACATGCTGGTGATGATGCCACCGTGCCCGTAGAAAACAGCATTCGTTTTTACCAGTCCTGCAATAAAAATAAAGTACCGGCCGAAATGCATATTTATGCACATGGCAGCCATGGCTTCGGTTTAAATAATACGACAACTGATGATAAATGGATGGATAGGCTGGAAATTTGGTTGGCGGATTTGTATAAATAAAATGTGTTGCTGTCATTATTTTTTGTTGTTGCAAAATCTGTTTGGTTTTCTTTCTTAAGGTATTTATTTTGCTGTAACTTTTTATTGCTCTGTTTGTTTTTGTTTATTAGAATGAAGAAATGAAAAAAATATTTTCCAATCTAACTTTTTGGGTTTTAACGGCAATAACTGCCGGTGCTTTACTCGGTCATTTTAAACCAACTGTAGCTTTACAAATGCAACCATTGGGTAAATGGT
>JBBAKZ010000635.1:0-674 GCA_040403275.1 Arcicella sp.
TAAGTGATAATTTTAATGTCATTAATTGTTATTGATTTTATAAAACTCGTTATTAAAAGGCGATCGCCATGATCTGCGACGAATTTCAGATTAAATTTTGGGGAGTTAGGGGAAGTATTCCTTGTCCAGGCAGAGAAACTGTACGTTATGGCGGAAATACGCCCTGTATTGAAATGCAAGTTGGCGGAGAACGGCTAATTTTTGACGGTGGAACAGGGTTACGTCTGCTGGGACAATCTATGCTAAAGGAAATGCCAGTGGTTGGCCATCTTTTTTTTACCCATACTCACTGGGATCATATCCAGGGTTTTCCCTTCTTTACGCCCGCTTTTATGAAGGATAATATTTTTCATATTTATGGCGTACCTGCTCCCAACGGTTCGACGATTAAACAACGCCTCCACGATCAAATGTTACATCCAAATTTTCCTGTGCCTTTACAAATTATGCAGTCGGGGCTTCAATTCTATGATTTAGAAGTTGGAGAAGCGATCGCTCTAGATGAAGTCAGCATTGAAACAGGGCAGTTAAATCATCCAGGGGAATCCATCGGCTATCGAGTGAATTGGCAGGATCGCTCGGTGGCTTTAATTACTGATACGGAACACTTTTCTGATCGCCTGGATCAAACGGTTTTACACCTAGCGCGTCAGGCTGATGTTCTAATTATTGAT
>JBBAKZ010000635.1:684-1233 GCA_040403275.1 Arcicella sp.
AAGAGGCTGTCAAAGTTGCCAAAGCTGCCGAAGTGAAACAATTGGTTTTATTTCACCATGATCCTTGCCATACAGACGATGATTTGGATGCGATCGCCGCCGCCGCCATTCTAGAATTTCCGTCAACTATCGTAGCCAGAGAAGGCTTGATAATAAATTTATTTTAGGATTCCACACGACACATGGGGGAAATTCTAGGGTCAATAATTTTTTGGCCAATTCCCTCAAACTTGACAGCTAAATTCGCTTTTCTGCCTTCCCCTAAAATATGGGTTACAGTTCCTTCTCCAAAATTACTATGTTGGACGCGATCGCCGACCGCATAATTTAATTCACTATTAACAGACTTTTTAGCGGGATTCAAGTTAGTATTAACTGCCTGTTTTGGACGAGTCGATTTAACATTCGTATTAATTAATTCTGGTGGTAATTCTTGCAAAAATTGAGACGGAACTTTACTTTCCCGCGATCCCCAAACAAAACGTTCTCTGGCATAGGTTAAAAATAATTGTTCTTGCGCTCTTGTAATTCCCACATAACACAAACGAC
>JBBAKZ010000636.1:0-1206 GCA_040403275.1 Arcicella sp.
TCGTATTGAACTGGAAAAAATCGCTGGCCCAAAAAGTAAGACACAACCATCATCAAGAAATACACAACAAAAGTAGCCCAAGAAGCGCCAACATATCCGTAATGTGGCACCCATAAAAAGTTTAGTATTAAGGTCATTACAGATCCAAAAATTGCCAACCAAGCACCAATAAAAGTTCGGTCGTTGAGCTTAAACCAGATACTCAAATTGAAAAATACCCCCAAAAATAAATTCGCCATGAGTAAAATTGGAACGATAGAGAGCCCTTCGTAATAAGCTTCTCCTATAAAATATTTTACAAGATTCATGAAAAGTAAAACTCCCAAATAAATAATGCTGCAGGCAATGACAAACCAATGCATCACTTCGGCATACAGTCTTTTTGCGTGTTTCTCGCGTGCTTGTGAAAAGAAGAAGGGTTCGGCAGCAAAACGAAATGTTTGTATGAAAATGGTCATCAAGATGGCCACTTTGTAACAGGCACCAAAAACGCCCAATTCGTGCATGGAAATGGACTCGGGTAACTGGTATTTCATACTTACCCGACTGAACATTTCGTTGGTGATACCGGCCAAACCACCAATAAGCAAGGGCATTCCATAACGCATCATTCTTTTCCACAATGCAGAATCGAACTTCCAAGACATTTTCCACATGTCGGGCATGAGCATTAAAAAAGTTGCCAGACTTGCTACTAAATTGGCAATAAACACATAACCAATTCCAATTTCTTGATGGTAAATAAAATCTAGAATTTCGATAGTTGCAGAGCTTCCGTTTTTCAAAAGCCAAGGGCACAGAATCAGAAAGAAAACATTAATGAAAATGTTGATTCCGATATTGACGAGCTTAAAAATAGCAAATTTCACAGGTCGATTTTCCAATCGAAGTCGAGCAAAAGGAATGCTTGTTATGGCATCGGTGGCAAGAATTAATGCAAACCAAACGATGTATTCGGCATTGTTTGGATAGCGAATTTGATTGGCAATGGGTTGAGAAAAAATCCAACAAATCAAAAAGAAAGCAAGCGAGCTGAAAAATAATGAAATGAGTGACGTTGCGTAAACGTTTGGTCGATCCTCTTGGTTGCTTGCGAAACGAAAAAATGCGGTTTCAAAACCGTAGGTAAGCACAATCATCAAAAATGCCACATACGAATACATCTCTGTAACAACGCCATACTCAGCGGGAAGAAAAACACGCGTG
>JBBAKZ010000637.1:0-1205 GCA_040403275.1 Arcicella sp.
AGCTAAGTGGTTTAAACATTCATTTGTTGCAATGCGATAAATCCAAGTAAATAGTTGTGATTCACCTTTGAAATTATCCAAAGCTTTCCAGATTTTTATGAATGTTTCTTGTGTCAAATCATCAGCATCATCGTGGTCAATAACCATTTTACGGATATGCCAATAGACTTTTTGCTGATAAGTTTTTACCAGTTGGTTGAAGGCAAAATTTCGAGTTTCCGGGGCTCCAAATTTTGCTAATATGTCTGAATCATTTATTTTATTTTCAGTCATGTAGATTAGTTATTGGTTATTCGTTATTGGTGAATAGAAAATAAAAAAAACTCTGCAAAGAAACATTCTTGCAGAGTTTTAGTAATTAATATGTAGATGCTATTGCCATACTAATCGGTTATTAACATCCCAATAACTATTAACTATTAACTGATAACTCACCTAAGAATTTTTACGGGCAATTGATTTCAAGGCTTTTTCAACAATTGCGGCGGCATTCAAACCATATTTTTCCATTAATTGTGCCGGAGTTCCAGATTCACCGAATGAATCATTAACACCGACATATTCCAATGGCGCCAAATGATTTTTGATAAGTACTTGTGCAATTGAATCTCCCAAGCCACCCGCAATCTGATGTTCCTCAGCCGAAACCGCACAACCTGTTTTGTGTACTGAAGCTAAGATAGCTTCTTCGTCCAAAGGTTTAATCGTGTGGATATTTATTATTTCAGCATCAATCCCTTGTGCTGCTAAAATTTCACCAGCTAAGATTGCTTCCCAAACTAAATGTCCGGTGGCAAAGATACTTACATCTTTCCCTTCGTTTACCGTCCATGCTTTTCCAATGATAAATTCTTGGTCTGGGTCAGTAAAAATTGGCACTACTGGACGACCGAAACGTAAATAAACGGGGCCAACGTGTTCAGCTACGGCAATCGTTGCCGCTTTTGTTTGGTTATAGTCACAAGGATTAATGACAGTCATTCCCGGAAGCATTTTCATTAAGCCTAAATCTTCCAAAATTTGGTGCGTTGCCCCATCTTCACCCAAAGTCAAACCTGCGTGAGAACAAGCAATTTTAACATTTTTGCCCGAATATGCAACCGATTGACGGATTTGGTCATATCCACGGCCCGTTCCGAAGTTAGCAAAAGTGGTGGCAAAAGGAATTTTTCCACCAATGGTTAAACCAGCAGCAATACAAATCA
>JBBAKZ010000638.1:0-771 GCA_040403275.1 Arcicella sp.
TCTATTAATATTTAATACATACATGATATCTATATTTTATAAATTTTATAACTATAAAATCATTATAATTATAAATCATTATAATCCATCCATCCATCATTTATAATACAAATAATACATCGTAGTTGCGGCGGTTAATGCGATTAGAGTATAAATCAACTTGCGACGATACTTTAATTCTTCACGCAACTTGACCTCTTTCGGTTTGTAATTGGAATAATATGCGTTAACGGCGTCTTGCAGGGACACTTCATCCCGGTTCAAACGCAGGTTGATTTGGTTGTGCAGGAAATGCACCCATTTAATGAACGATTCGCGTTTGTCTAAATAAGGGGAAACCGGATATTTGTCCAACAGCTCGCTAAATGCATTGCCCATTTGGTGATTCGGCAAGAATAACGGTAAATTTTGTATGAAATCGTAGTATTTTTTGATGGTGACATCGTTTGGTCTCTCCGGATACGTGACTGCCATGCTAAATAACACAAACCAATAGTGCGGTCCCCACACGGTGGGATCTAGCGCAGTGGTTGCTGCGCCATCCTTATACACCAAATTATGTTTCATGGAATTGGATTGTACAATTAAACAATATAAAAAGAAGTGCAATTTAACACATAAGGGACTTGCATGCATGCATTTAACGTATTGAACGTTTTCAAAAACAAAAGCGACGGAAAAGAGGAAATTGAACCAAAATCGGCATATATGAATCATCCACCATTTTCAAAAAAAAATATGTTTTGCAACAATTGCGGAAAGAACGGCCAC
>JBBAKZ010000638.1:781-1199 GCA_040403275.1 Arcicella sp.
GCCACATCATGCACGCATGCAAACATCCAATAATTAGCAACGGCATGATTGTATTCAAAGACGGGGATGACGGTGCATCCTATTTGATGATCCGGCGAAAAGACACGCTCGGGTTTGTGGAATTCATTCGCGGTAAATATCCAATTTACAATCAAACGTACGTGCAACGATTGATCGATGAAATGACGGTGGACGAAAAGCATCGGTTGCAAACACAAACATTTAGCGAACTGTGGAAAAATGTGTGGGGAGAATATTTAAATTCAAAATATCAAAACGAAGAATCGGTTTCGTGTGATCGATTCAACATGTTGAAATCCGGCATACGGTTGAATCGCACAGGGGGTGGACATTACACTCTGGATATGTTGATCGCCAATTCAAGCACGCAGTGGACGGAACCTGAATGGGGATTTCC
>JBBAKZ010000639.1:0-1187 GCA_040403275.1 Arcicella sp.
TCATGAAGGATTTTTATTAGATCGAGGATTTCAAATTTTATTGACTGCTTATCCAGAAGCACAGCGATTGTTAGATTACGAATCACTTGATTTGCAGGCTTTTAAATCCGGGGCTGTGATTCGAGATATTCAACATCATGATTTCTCAGTCATGGCAAATCCTTTTAAAGAACCTGACAAAATATGGTCTTCGCTAACCTCTAATGTAGGAACATTGACCGATAAGATACGAGTATTGAGACTGATTTTAGATACCAATAACATCCAAGAAGAAGTATTTGAAAATGATGGCATCTCAACGATTGATTACCTTAGAAACTATGGTTTTTCTGAAAACATGATTCAAAAGTTTTTTAAACCGTTTTTTGGCGGTGTTTTCTTAGAGAATGAACTCTCAACTTCGGCGAATTTTTTCAAATATATTTTCGGTAAATTCTACGAAGGCGATGCCGTTATTCCTGCCAAAGGGATTGAACAAATTGCGAAACAAATCCAAAAAATGCTGTACGTTGGAACGGTAAAATTGAATACGAAAGTGGTCAAAATTGAAGGGAATAGGGTATATTTAGAAAATGGAGACAGATTATATGGAGAGAAAATAGTATTGGCAACGGATGGTTTTCAAGCGGATAAATTATTAGGAATAAATTCGGAAAGAAAATTTAATTCTACTACCTGCACTTATTTTTCAGCCGACCGCTCGCCTTTGAAAGAAAAGATGTTGGTCCTGAATCCTAATCGTGCTTCGATGGTCCATAATCTAAGCGTACCGAGCGATATCGCTCCCTATTATGCACCCATTGGAAAGTCGTTAATTTCAGTTTCAACGCAAGGTTTTAAACTGTATGACGAAAAAGAATTAGCCAAGAATATAAAGCGAGAATTGACTGCTTGGTATGGCAATGAAGTGCAAACGTGGCAACATCTGAAAACCTATTATATACCCAAGGCATTACCAAATTTTGATCATTCAGCGATAGATAAAAGCCTGAAAATCAGTGATATTATGTATCAATGTGGCGATGCGACTGGCTATCCATCTTTGAATGCGGCCATGGCAACGGGACGAAAAGTAGCGAAAATGTTGTAGAAAATTTATAAAGTAAATAAGCTAATAAGTGATCAATACGCTATGAACTAAATAATTAATATCATTATAAACCTCAAAAGTGTATTGCTGGGGAACT
>JBBAKZ010000640.1:0-1186 GCA_040403275.1 Arcicella sp.
GGAATGGTGAGTTGTAAACACCACACTCAAATTTTCCATCTGTCGAAGGTTCTAAAAATACACATTGTTTGTCCAAGCAGCAGTTCCCACACTGAGTGCATGAGCCTGTAATTTGATCAGACTGATTTAGTCGAACTGAAAAAAACGATTCGACGTAGCGTTTAACTGGTCCTTGCGAGAGGGCTTTGTGGTGTATTCGAAGCTTCCGAAGGGTATCTGTATAGTTTATGATGTATTTGGTTTTCAAGAATATGAGACCAAAAATAAGCGGAAGTATAAAAATAAAATATTCAGCAGCCAACAATAAAGCCTTTGTCAGCAAGGTAACTCTGTTCCTTGTCAAAATTTATTTACTCCCGATTGATGAATAATAATCATTAAAAAAACTGTAAAATATGATATGAATATTATCTCAATTAGATGAAAATTGATTGAGGTCTAGCAAACGTCTAATTACTATCACTCTTATTGAGTACGTCTTGCGTTCAATCTAAGTTGAAACGTTACTGTTGGTTGATTTTTCGATGAAGAGTGACGCTTACTCGTAGGGTTTTCCGCTTTTAAAGACCTCAAATTATTAACCGGCTATTTAACCGGCTATGTCACTGTGAACACGCATTGAAAATCCTACTATGAGTGCAGGGTTATCTGCAACTTAAAAGCTGAGTATTTGATCAGTGCTAAATTGACCAAATCCTTTTCATGAGTGGGTATCTCTTATTCCAAAACCCCTCATACCATGTATGAGTCCAATTATTGGACGAATTTGCGCAGACTGTTGCGAGTCGTCCTGAGTAATTGATCAGTGGTACATACGCTTTGGATTGTTGTCCATCAATTCACCTTTGAGAAAGTACAAAGGGGCCTTATAGTACAAAATAATGTCATGAAAGGGATCTGTTAAAATCTTTGTCATCCAGACTAAGCCAGTTTGAATATCTTTGACGAAGAACAAATGAATGGTTCTGAATAACAAACCCATTACACCCAAAATTAACCAAGCTGCACCAACTTGCCGGACCCATCCAGTCAAATCATCCCAGGGTTGAATCATGCCAAAAAGTCCCGGTTGCACATAAAGTATCATAGGCAAAATGGCCCAAATGCTAAGCAGAACAACTTTTCTGTTCAAGTTGTAGCCTACTTTGATTTCTTCTTTGTACTCATGAGTGGCTTGATTGATTTC
>JBBAKZ010000641.1:0-536 GCA_040403275.1 Arcicella sp.
TTGGCAGGTGCGGATGAATGGGTTTCGCCCGTTTTTGCGGAAGTTGGTCCCGACGGAGCCGTTTGGATTGCGGATTGGTACAGTTTTATCATTCAACATAACCCAAAACCCGACGGTTTCAAAATGGGTGTAGGCAATGCTTATGAAACTGATTTGCGGGATTATACTCACGGTAGAATTTACAGAATTGGCTACAATAAAGCACCCAATTACACGCCTTTGAGTTTGAGTAAAAACCATCCAAAAGAATTGATTAATGCCCTCAAAAACAATAATCAATTTTGGCGAATAACCGCCCAAAGATTATTAATCGAACGAGGTCAAAAAGATGTGGTACCAGCCTTAATTGAATTAACCAAAGACCAGTCCTTGGATGAAATTGGTATTAATCCAACCGTTATTCATGCCCTCAGAACGTTGGAAGGTTTGGGTGTTTTGAATGAACCAAATGTGCAACAAACTTTATTCGCTTCTCTCACGCATCCGTGTGCGGGTGTACGCAAAAATGCTGTTCAGATTTTGCCCCGTAATACTCA
>JBBAKZ010000641.1:546-1175 GCA_040403275.1 Arcicella sp.
TTGAATGACAAAGAACCGTTAGTCGTTTTGAATACACTTTTAGCGCTTTCAGAAATGCCTTTAACGGCTGAATCAGAAAAAGCATTAATGACTCGTTTAGCACAATCAAATGAAACGAATGACCGTTGGTTACCCGATGCGTTTGCCAGTGTTTTGACGAGTAATAGGCAATTTTTATTAAAAAAATTAGTACAAAAACTTGCGCAAAACGCTGCATCCCAAAAGGCAAAAAATCCTGAAATGCCAGCTCATCACGACCACTCGAAGATGATGCAGGAAGCCGCAAAAACTACTACGATTTCGGCTTCTAATAAACCCGATTTAGTCATTACCAAACTTATTGTCACACCCGCAAATCCGGTGGTTAGAGATAATATTAATGTGAAAGTTGAGGTAAAAAATCAAGGAGGAATTGCCTTAGAAAAAGGAGTTATCGTGCCATTGGATATTCGTTTTGCCGGAATGGGTAGAAAAGTCGATGTCATTAGTCGTTCTTTTAGTGAAGGAATTCCTGCGGGCGAATCCATCATTGTTACCAAATCAAACAATGGCCCTTGGACAGGTGATATTGGGTTTGTTTCTGATGTAGCAGGCGAATATAACCTTTCCGTTGACTTAGATAAAGCAAA
>JBBAKZ010000642.1:0-1172 GCA_040403275.1 Arcicella sp.
TTTCACCAGCTCTTTAGTGGTAAAGGCAGTCTGGTTGAATTTGTAAAAAATAAAATCGGGAATAATAGGTGCCGGCGTTTGCGCAACTGAAATACCGATGATTATTTTACAAGCTATTAATATTTGAAATAAATTCTTCATAATCTACATTATAGCATATTCTTACCGAGCATTAAGCAAATGTGAAAACTAACTGAATCTATTTCCAAATACTCTTTAGTTTGGAATACTGTAGCTTTTTGATCTGCAGGTTATCCGGTGACTTGATTAGTATTTTATCGTAAGGTTTATTAGGAAAAAACACAGCCGTCATTACGGTTAATCCATCATCTGCAAATAATTCTATTGAGCTCACATCTATTACCAATGAAACCTTCATCTTTTTTTCATCCGTTAAACGTGGGGCAACTTGCCTCTTTGCAAAATCCTTATTAAAATCCGATTTGCCGGCTTTTGTTCTATCAATAAAATATTGCTGCAGTTTTGAATCATACCCAATCAGCAGTTCCTCTCCCATTGAATTGGAAAGCACGACTGAAAAATCTTTTATCTGATCTGCAGTAATATCCAGCTTGCAGGGAAGCCCAACCTTTCCAGTCAATTTTTCAATGTCAATGATTTTATTTACAGAAATATTTAGAACCTCCACTGGCTTTGAATAGATAGAAGAAAGTTCTGCTACAGCCTGGGCTGAAACAAAAATAGCTTTTCCAACATGTCTTAATTTCAGTTCCCGTGGCAAAGTCATGGCATTTCTCCAGGTTTCGGTAGGTAATTGGTTAGCGTACATCCAGTTGCTCATCCAGCCAATTAATATTGTTCTTTTACCGGTATTTGACCAGGTTACGCCAGCATAATTATCCGGGCCATAATCCAGCCAACGTGTATCCTGCTGATCGGTAACAAATGTTTTACCGTTAAAGTCACCAACGAAATACTGCGTACCCGAACCCATATTCGGTCCTCCGGGGTTAAGGTTTACAATCAATACCCAGCGTTTCTTTCCGTTGTCATCAAGGGAGATTAGGTCAGGGCATTCCCATACGCCACCGTGTGCTCCCAGCATTTTCCCAAATTCACTTTCTTTTTGCCATTCTTTTAAATCAGGGGAAGAGTAAAAACTGATGCAATCTTTTGTTGCCAATGTCATCACCCATTTTTTTTGTGGCTCG
>JBBAKZ010000643.1:0-1171 GCA_040403275.1 Arcicella sp.
AAATAAAAACATTTATGAATTCCAGCGCAACCCAAAAAAAGTGGCCACATTATAAAATATACCGCCGCCACTTTTGTTTTATAGAAGGCGGTATACCCAGCAATATTCCATCCGAAACTTCTATAGGCATCATATAGGTAATATAAAAAGCTAGATGCCGGAATAATTAAAAGTCCAATCCAAACCCATTTTTTTAATGATTGATTTCGCGAGCAAATCAAACCCAAATTCAACCCAAAAATGATAAGGGCCACCACCCTAAACCATGTCCCAACCATCTCTTTAAATTGAGCAGCAACATCAATCGAAAAGAAAAAATAGATTATCCAGAGCCAAATAGGAACCCCCATCAAGAGAGCTGGAACTATTAAGTCAGATCGCGTAATGTTTGGTCGAACAAGTAAAACCCACCCTGTTGAAGCAAGAAGCCCAAGGGCAATACTGATATTGCGCACTGCAATCGTGCCTGCTAGTGCCCATACGATAAGAAGCACTACGGCAGAGAGAATACTCAAGAAAACACAAACACTTTCTAATTTAGCTTTGTAGATTAGGGGCGACTTAGCTTCACTCATTCAGGCTAATCTTCAATACTTATTGATGCTCATTTAAGCGAGCCAAAATGCCGCCTAGAAAGTAGGTTCGCTTATTTTGATGCAGAGAATCGAGGATCGATAAAAATTTTTCATACTCAAGAATAAATCTCATTCTTTTGCTGTGAACGTGCAAATTAATTAACCGATGCTTAACGCCACCCTTTTCCAGAAATAAACCCTCGGACTCATTTAATGTGAATTTACATTTAGATAGGTCAGATTGCATGTTATGGTTAATAAACCCATTACGCATAATCAATTTTTTAGGATAGTTTCGGGGATCGACCCCCAAAAGATATTGCCCGATTGCATTGGCATCAAAAATACCGTCAACAAGATTAGCATCAATATTTTTCCAAGGGCATTGAGGATTAAATGCTGATTCAGTGGGCAACGAAAATCCATAAGGTGAATCGCGTAAAAACTCCCCCAATAAATGCATGTCATTCTTTTTTCCTGATCCCACAAAAATAGAATCGCATAACGATTCTAGGGCCAGAATATTATTGATGTATATGAGCGATGGTACCGCCCTATCAAGTACATCACGTGGAGCAAAAATACCGCTACCCACG
>JBBAKZ010000644.1:0-1165 GCA_040403275.1 Arcicella sp.
GATAATGAAATTGATAAATTAAGGAATATCTAACCGTATTGAGTTTACAACCAAATGAAAAACAAAACCCTTCAAATTCTTTTCGTATTATTAGCTATTGTGGGCTTGAATATCTTGGCTAATTATTATTTTTTCAGAATAGATCTTACCGAAGAAAAACGCTTTACGATAAATGATGCCACAAAAAACATCCTCAAGAACCTTGATGATGAAGTATATGTAAAAGTATATTTGACTGGTAAAGGCATTCCTGCGGGCTTCAAACGCTTGGAAAATGCCGTGCGTGAAACGTTAGCCGAATTTCAGATTTATGGGGGAACAAAAATTAAATACGCTTTTATTGACCTCAATTCGGAATACAAAGACGAAAAAACTCGTAACGAAAAAATAGTTCAGCTCGCTAAAAAAGGCATTCCGCCCACCAATGCAATGGCAACCGAGGACGGGAAAAAAACCCAGAGTTTAATTATTCCAGGGGCAGTAATTACCTACAAAGACAAGGAAATTTCCACACTTTTACTGAAAGGAAATAAATTATCATCGCCCCAGGAAATTCTCAATCAGTCGTATGAAGGCGTTGAATATCAATTGGCTTCCGCCATCAAAAATGTTAGGGCTACTCAGAAAAAGAAGATTGGTATTTTTGTCAATTATTCAAAATTACCCGCCGTCAATCAGTTGGATTTGATTGGTGCTTTGAAGAAAAACTACGAACTCTATCCCGTTGATTTACGACAATCCCCCACACTCGATGGTTTGGATGCAGTGTTGGTAATGAAACCTGACCAAGTTTTTAGTGATGAGGATAAATTTAAAATTGATCAATTCATTGTTAACGGTGGTAAAGCCTTGTTTTTCATGGATGCCGTTAAAGTCGATTCTGAGGCACGGGAAGGAAGTTTGGCGCAGGTTCAGAGTGTAGGTTTGGAAGATTTACTTTTTAAATACGGTGTCCGTCTTAATCCAAACTTGATTAAAGATGCTCAAATGTGCGCCGCCATTCCTTTGGATGTAGGTAATTTTGGTAATAAAGCCAATATTCAACTCGTGCCGTGGCAATATTATCCGCTAATAAATACTTTTGGCAACTCCCCAATTGTCAAGAATTTAGATGCTATTTACACAAAATACGTTGGGTCGTTGGATACCGTCAGAGCCAATGGAA
>JBBAKZ010000645.1:0-1161 GCA_040403275.1 Arcicella sp.
AACCCAAGAATCACGATTGCAAAAAGCATGACAAACATATAGAACGCAATGCTAGAATAAGATTGTGAAAGCGCTCTTAAAAACCCAAAGTCGAGTTGAGGCTTACAATTCAACACAATTCCATAGATAACAACAGGTAACACAAAAAGGGTTACCAACAAGGATTTTATTTTGTCAAGCATTTCTCTAGAATTTGACGATAAGTGCAATGGGGTGCCATAGGTATTCATAAATTTGGTTTCTAAACCAAATAGGGTGGTGTTCACAAAGACCAAGGATATAAAATAAAATAGACCGGCTACAAATATGGACACATACGGCAAGAGTAATCCTGTGTTCAAATAAAATATGCTATCTACGCGGTTCGTGAACGCGTTGACTATATATAATATAAGGCCAGCATGGATAAAGTTTAAAATACCGAATCCGACAAGTTCCGTTTCGGTGCGAAATAAAACCGAAAATGAAACGATATATGATATTAGAAATAAAAATAGGGTTGTGATTTCATAAAATTCTGAATTATTCACGAGAACCATTTCCCCTTTATATATTACAACAACTTTTTTGCTAGCCACGGCGACCCTAAATGGTTATATTATAAGTATCACAACACCATTTTACCAAGGTGGCGGGGTCACAACCTAAAAACCCTTCCGGAAACCTTTTAATATTCAAAAATTGCGGGGTTTTCATACCCGGCTTCTGAAAAAATACATAGGCTCCGAATTTCCCTTTCCGAACACTCATGAATGGGTTCAATGTTCGCAAAATATTCATGGTTTCCCCTTTTCCTTTATTTTCCAAAAAGGCGACAATGTCTTCGAACGTAATTTCATCCATAGATTTATCTATTGTTTTTATGCTTTCTTTTTTATTGCCCCATTCCACATAAGGGCCGTATCTCCCGGTCTTCACGTTGAGGTCTTGGTTTTCATATTTACCAAGACAACGTGCTTTTATTTCGAGAACGTCGATTAACGTATACCCACCAGCCTTTAATTTTTCTAAATCGTATTTCACCTCTTTTTTGGCAGGAAAATATTCAAATGTGCCGTCAGGTAACGTATGTCGCACCACAGGGCCGAACTTTTCAAACATAAAATCGTATTCAGGTTCCAATGGAAACACCTGTTTTGTGGTTTGATTCGCACCATTCGA
>JBBAKZ010000646.1:0-1139 GCA_040403275.1 Arcicella sp.
CAAACGTCCTAATGTGATTTTGATTTTGGTGGATGATTTGGGTTGGTCTTGTTTTTCGTCAAAAGCGGATCAACGAATCAATGATTCCAAATCTGATTTTCATGAAACACCCAATATTGACAAATTGGCTAATCAGTCTATTCGTTTTACTAGGGGATATGCTTCTGATCCTATTTGTACACCCACTAGAAGAAGTATTCAATATGGTCAGAGTTCTATTAGGCAAGGTGATGAGTCCTTTGTTCAAAATTATCAACCAGCAGTAAGTAATCATCAAACCATTCCCCAAGTTTTAAAAGCTTTCGACCAAAATTATAAAGCAGCCCATTTTGGTAAATGGGATTTAAGGGCAAAAATTTTGCCTGAGCAAGTGGGCTATGATGAAAGTGATGGTGATACTGGGAATAAACACGGTTATATTATATCTGATAAAGAGGAAAAATGGAATCAGCATTATATCACTAAAAATCCTAAGCAAATGGATAGCATTACTACTAGGTCCATTCGTTTTATGACAAAACAAGTGCAATCAAAAACGCCTTTTTATTTACAGGTTTCACACTATGCAACCCATGTTAATACAGAAACCAATCAACTTAGTTATGATAAATTTTTGGCTAAGGAAAAGGGGAAAAAACATGATAATCCGGGTTGGGCAGGCATGATTAATGATTTGGATGCCAGCATTGGATTATTGTTGAAAGAGGTTGACCAATTGGGCATTTCAAATAACACTTATATATTCTTGATGGCTGACAATGGTGCAGTGGAATTTATTCCGCCCGTTAATAATCGCTTGGATCCGCCATCCAGTTTTGACCACCTCATGCGAAATTATCCTTTACGCGGAGGCAAATGGACTTTGTACGAGGGGGGAATTAGAGTGCCTTTTATGATAAGAGGCCCCGGTATTAAAGCAGGTACGCAAACTGATGTTCCTGCCATAGGTTGGGATATTTTACCCACCATCAATGAATTGGTTGGAAATAAAAATAAGCCAATACCAAATATTGACGGTGGTAGTTTAGTGAATCTTATCAAAAATCAGGGACAAGGTAAAGTGGATAGACCTTCATCCGATTTGTATTTCCATAGATATAATAATGGGTATCCACATTCAGCCATTATTTCTGGCGAGT
>JBBAKZ010000647.1:0-907 GCA_040403275.1 Arcicella sp.
GATCGACTAAATGGGGAATTTGCTCATAGGACAAGACAGATTGACCACAAACGAGAACCAAGTGTAAACCCACACCGAGATCAGGATAATTTTGCGCTAAATTAACTGCTTCTGCCCAAGCGGATGCGGAAACCATTAAACTGGTACTCGTTAAAATCCCTTGTTCATGGGACTCAATAATTGCCTGATTCACGCTCTGGGATAGTCCAAAATCATCCCCATTAATAGTTAAATATTTATTTGTCATTATTTGTTTTGAATAGTTGACCCGTCCCACTTAAAAAGTTTACGGTATATCAAAGAATTTATAGAATTTTGACTGGTTCCCCTCAATGGGAAGTCTGTTTCGTTTTGGAGTAAATATTTTAAATAGAAAATAGCAGGGTTAATGGGAATCAGAGCAGAAATCTTCTTGGTACTGCAATGGTAAAATTGATACTCAGGGTTTTAACTGGCTAAAACTCATTTTTTTGTCCCAATTTTTAATCACTGGAGCTTTCACCATGACAAATCCCACCGTTTTTTTTGATATTACCATCGATGGCAAAGAGAGTGGCCGTATAGAGTTTGAGCTTTTCGCTGATGTTGTACCTAAAACTGCCGAAAATTTTCGTCAATTATGCACAGGAGAAGCGGGCTTTGGCTACAAAAATAGTGGTTTCCATCGCATTATTCCCCAGTTTATGTTGCAAGGGGGAGATTTTACTGCGGGGAATGGTACGGGCGGTAAATCTATTTATGGAAACAAATTTGCTGATGAAAATTTTAAACTGAAGCATACTGGCCCTGGTATTCTTTCGATGGCTAACGCTGGGCCAGGAACTAATGGGTCTCAGTTTTTTATATGCACCGTTCCCTGCAACTGGTTAGATGGGAAACACGTTGTTTTTGGCCAAGTATCCAAAGG
>JBBAKZ010000647.1:917-1131 GCA_040403275.1 Arcicella sp.
ATCGCTAGATCCTATGCGTACCGATACCATTTTTTATCAATTATTTTTAACTTTTCATTCTCTCCTATTTGAATTATTAGGAGAACCCATTGAAAACGCCCAAAATCACCAATTTACTTCCAGAGAAATTAAAGAAAAAGCATTTCGTTTTGATGGGATTTTTCTCCCCGAAGGAGAGGATAAACCGATTTATTTTGTGTTAGTGTCATGAATT
>JBBAKZ010000648.1:0-1123 GCA_040403275.1 Arcicella sp.
CTTTTTGGTGGATTTGGGATTTTATCTTTATTCATCGGAACAACCATCACCCTCTATTTGATTGTCAAAAAATTCTATGCCATTACCAATCATTTAAAGTTTAGAAACGTAACCGAAAATCCACTATTCTTTTTGGCATTACTGGCCATTATTATTGGGGTTCAACTATTTGTGGCAGGATTTATCGGAGAATTAATGACCCGTAATTCTGATAAAGTAACCGATTACCAAATACGAGAAACTGTTTAGGAATTTATTATACAAGATTACAAAAAATAGAAATGAGTGATTTAGCTTGGCTCGGAAGAACCAAATTATTAATTGGGGAAGAACGTCTCCAAAAACTACAGGATTCTCATGTTTTAGTCGTGGGATTGGGTGGCGTTGGCTCTTTTGCCGCCGAATTTATTGCCCGTGCGGGCGTTGGCACCATGACGATTGTTGACGGGGATGTGGTGGATCCTTCCAATAGAAACCGCCAATTACCCGCCCTCGCTACTACGCACGGACAGGCAAAAGCAGATTTGATGGCAGAACGTTTATTGGCCATTAATCCCGCATTGAAATTAACTTCCATTCGTGAATTTCTGTCTCCAGAAGCAGCAGAAGCTATTTTGAGTAGCACAAAATTTGATTACGTCATGGATTGTATTGATTCCATTACGCCCAAATTAACCCTGCTAACAACGGCTTATAACAAAGGTCTCCGCATTGTATCATCCATGGGTGCTGGTGGAAAAATTGATCCAACCAAAATCCGTACGGCCGATTTATTTGATACAAGAGAGTGTTATTTGGCTTCGTTGATGCGCCGGAGATTACGCAAATCGGGCATTTTAACCGGAATAAAAGCCGTTTACTCCACCGAGAAAATAATGGATGAGTCGTTGATGCTCACCGATGGAGCCAACTACAAAAAATCAGCTTATGGAACTATCTCGTACATGCCCGCTGCCTTCGGAGGCGTGTGTGCGTCAGTTGCTTTAAGGGATTTATTGGGCTATCCGGTCGAGATGGAAAAGAAATTAAAAGCCTTGGTCGCTAGAGAGAAAAAGCAGAAAGAGATTGAGGCGAAGAGAAAAAAATAGATGTTCGATGTTCGTTTTTCGGTTTATTCACTGGA
>JBBAKZ010000649.1:0-1121 GCA_040403275.1 Arcicella sp.
TGAAGTACAATTAATTCCATCGGGTTGTTGCGGAATGGCGGGTTCTTTTGGCTATGAGAAAGAACATTATGATGTATCGATGCAAATTGGTGAATTAGTACTTTTCCCGACCATTAGAAAACAAGCGGAGGACGTAATTATTGCCGCTCCAGGTACCAGTTGCCGACACCAAATAAAAGATGGCACGGGCAGAATAGCCAAACATCCCGTGGAGATTTTATGGGAGGCTTTGGTGGGTAATTAATTGGTAATAAGCATTAGGCATTGGGTAATAGGCAATTGGCGGTAAGCAATAAGCTTTTAACACTAGGCTGCAAGTAGAAGGCTAAAGGCCATAAACAGACATTGTTTCAGATTTCAAAGCCATGTTGCAATAAAGCTTACTGCCTATTGCATAAAGGCAAATATAAATCATGACAAAAAAATACGCAATAATCGTTGCAGGCGGCTCTGGAAGTCGGATGAAAAGTGATATTCCCAAACAATTTATTGAAGTAGGAGGATTGCCAATTTTAATGCACACTTTGAAACGATTTAAAGAAGCAGATGCAGAAATTGAAATAATTTTAGTATTGCCAGCAACGCAATTTGACTATTGGGAAACGCTTTGTAAAATATTTTCCACCGTTCCACATCGGTTAGTGAAAGGCGGAGAAACACGATTTCAATCAGGACTTAATGGTTTGCAAGCCATTGAAAATGAAGGACTTGTGGCTATTCATGACGGGGTTCGCCCATTTGTTTCGGTAGAAATTATTAATGAAAGTTTTAAAATTGCGGCTGCTAAAGGAACAGCGATTGTGAGTGTTGCATCCAAAGATTCGGTGAGAGTAAATGGTCAAGCGGTAGACCGTTCAACGGTGAGGCTCATTCAAACGCCCCAAACTTTTCAAATTCCTTTGATAAAAAAAGCCTTTGAAACTGAGGAATTAAGCACTTTTACGGACGATGCGAGTGTAGCAGAACACGCAGGATTTGAAATTAATTTAATCGAAGGGAATTACGAAAATATAAAAATAACCACGCCCGAAGATTTGATTTGGGCGGAAATTATTCTCAAAGCACCAATTGCCTGAATTTGGATTTGTTTGATTAAAGGGTAAAAAATTATTTATTGTTGA
>JBBAKZ010000650.1:0-1114 GCA_040403275.1 Arcicella sp.
ATCATAATTCAATGGAATATGTGGTTCAATCCCTGATGCAAACTGTCGCAGGAATGACCCAACCCCAAGCGGTCGATATTATGATGGAAGCCCATACCAATGGATTAGCTTTGGTTATTACCTGTGTTCAGGAACACGCCGAATTCTACTCTGAAACCTTGAACAACTTGGGTTTAATTAGTACCATCGAACCCGATGAATAATAGGCAATAAATATTGAAGATTCATTGGTCTAAATTTGCCCCTTATCCAGCCTCCCTAAGACTGGGTATTTTTATTGCTATATTGTTAATGCTTTGGCTACCGATCGCATTACCTTTATATTTACTTTTAAACTATGACCCAAATTTAGCCTCTATTATTACAATGGTCGCTTTATTTGGTATTTTTTTATTCTTACTAAAATTTTGGAGCAAAAACGTTTATGGGATTACAGAAGGGTTTAAGTTTTACGGCTTAGTTTGGACAAGAAAAAATGGAGTCGATTGGTTAAAGGGCATTAGTATTGGCTTACTGTTTACCTTCACTTTATTTCTCACTGAATCACTCTTCGGTTGGGTACAAATTCAACCATCAAAAACCTTTTTACTCAAAATTATTTTAGAAGGTAGTTTAACAGGACTCGGCGTTGCTTTTGCCGAAGAATTATTTTTTCGCGGTTGGTTATTAACGGAATTAGAAAAAGATTATTCTCCTAACAAATCGCTTTGGTTTAGTGCCTTAATTTTTGCACTCCTACACTTTTTGAAACCGTTAGCAGAAGTTATACGAACTTTCCCCCAATTTCCCGCCCTAGTTTTATTGGGAATTGCCCTCGTATTAGCCAAACGCTCCCATCAGCAAAGGCTAGGAATTTGTATGGGTTTACATGGCGGATTAGTTTGGGGTTATTACATTCTCAATGTGGGGCAATTAGTCCGCTATTCCGAAACTGTTCCAACTTGGATTACAGGTATCGATCGCAATCCCTTAGCGGGAGTGATGGGAATTTTATTTTTAAGTTTGTTAGTGCTTTGGAATAAACGCAAATTTGATTTGATTTAGTGTATTTTTTATCTTTATACAATTTATTTAAAAATATTCCAGATTTGTTGAATTGAGAGCCAAATAACTG
>JBBAKZ010000651.1:0-549 GCA_040403275.1 Arcicella sp.
AGCCGCTTTCCCTTTCGACAGTCCAGCAAATTCATTTTCAATGGATGGTTTCATCAAACGTTTGTAAGAATCGGTAATGGCAAGTTCAACTTGCTCCTTTGCTTCGGGTAATCCACGCAAGAAAATTCTATCCAAAGCCCCCAAAGCATTATTTTCATCGGGGGAAATGGTTACCGATAAAAAACCCTCTTCCTCCCCTCGACGAATCGCCAAAAGGCGGTGCGAAGGTACTTTTTTCAACGCTTCATTAAAATCAAAATAATCACGATATTTTGCTCCCTCCTCTTCTTTATTCTTTTTTACTTTTGAATACACGTACGCTTCTCGGTCAAATACTTTACGGACGGCATTTCTGGCTTCCACATTTTCGTTTACCCATTCCGCCATAATGTCTCTGGCTCCTTGCAAAGCCTCCTCCGTATTCGCAACTTTATCATTCAAGAATGCGCCTGCTTTCTGGAGAATATTATGCTCTTTTTGGTCAAAAATAAGTTTTGCTAATGGCTCTAACCCTTTTTCGATGGCAATGCTCGTCCGAGTTTTACGCTT
>JBBAKZ010000651.1:559-1111 GCA_040403275.1 Arcicella sp.
TTCTTTCGGTATCGGGCAATGAATGGAACGGTTCCACCTTCGTCGAATAGGTTAATCGTATTTTGTACTTGATGGGTCATCACGCCCACCGTATTTGAAATGATTTGGATTTGTGTTTTATTCATTTTTAATTTTAATTTCTAATCATTATAATATGTTCAATTCCATCTTCCAAATAAACCTCCTCTACTTGTTGAAAACCAAAGGACTCATAATATTTTTTGAGGTATAATTGAGCGCCAATTCTAATGGAAACACCTCCGTAAAGTTCCTCCAAAAGCGCAATAGATTTCTTCATTAATTGCTTGCCGATACCACCTCCACGGGCTAAAGGAGAGGTCACCACTCGCCCGATTGATGCTTCCTCATACGATACGCCCGCTGGCACGATACGAGTATAGGCCATAATTTTTTGAGAATCAGTATCAAAGCCCAACAAATGATAACATTTAAAGTCTTTATCATCCAAATCTTGAAATGGGCAATTTTGTTCAACAATAAAAACCTCATTTCGGAGTTGCAGAATTTGATACAACTCTGTATTTGACAAAT
>JBBAKZ010000652.1:0-1110 GCA_040403275.1 Arcicella sp.
ATGCTCATGGGTTTGAAAAAAGTCTAAATGTTTTCTTATTTTAGTTGGCAATAATCGCAATCACTGGGGTTAGCTGGCAAATCAGAGGGCGAAATCACAACAACTGGCACTAAATAAACCTAAGTTTAATAGCAGCTCATGAGCATGATTTTAGCTTAAAGTAGCTACAGTAATGGATTATCGAAATTTTAAGTTAAATTAGAAATACATTAAATTCAGATTGAATCCTGATGGAATGGCAACAGCTACTTACCCGTAAACGTCTCGGCAAACAACATTTAGAAGACCCGAAGTTTGAACGGACTCCCTATCTTAAGGATTACGATCGCCTGGTTTATTCCACCCCATTTCGTCGCCTAAAGGATAAAACCCAGGTTTTTCCCCTCTCCAAAAATGCCGATGTGCGGACTCGATTAATTCATAGTTTGGAGGTATCCTGTGTCGGGCGATCGCTGGGGAGAATGGTCGGGGATCAAATTATTAAACGCCATCGTCTTAAAGATTTTGATGCGGCAGATTTTGGCGATATTTTATCTGCGGCCTGTTTAGCCCATGATATTGGCAATCCCCCCTTTGGTCATGCGGGAGAAGATGCTATCCAAAACGCTTTTCAGAGTTGGTATAGCAAAGAAAATTTGGGAGGAAGTTTATTAAATCCCTTGGAAAAAGCCGATCTTGATAGTTTTGAGGGAAATGCTCAGGGTTTTCGGATTTTAACTCGATTGGGTATGTTGCACCGTTTGGGCGGAATGCAATTAACTTGTACGACTTTGGCAACGTTTACGAAATATCCCAGGGAATCTTTTTTGTCTAAAACGATTTTGAAAGGATACCAAGGTAAAAGTATTCAGAAATATGGCTTTTTTCAGTCTGAAAAAGAATTATTTACCGAAGTCGCTGAAACGGTTGGTCTAATTCGTCGTCACCCAAAAGCGGCTTGGTGGTGTCGTCATCCTCTGACGTTTTTGATGGAAGCGGCCGATGATATTTGTTACTCGATTGTTGATCTCGAAGATGGGTTTCATATGGGTTATTTACCCTTTACTGAGGTAAGAGATTTATTAAACGCGATCGCCAAAATTGACTTAACCGAATACGACAGCAGCCCAG
>JBBAKZ010000653.1:0-1103 GCA_040403275.1 Arcicella sp.
AAAAAATTGTATTTTTATATCATTGTAGAAAGTATTTTATTTCCATGAAATTAACCGGCGAAATTACTACCTCAAATTCTGCACTTTCGGAAGGTATTTTTTGGGATTTTAAAACAAATTCGGTTTCTGAAGATGTGATGAAATATTACGGTTTTTCTGCCAATATTTTACCTGATATTCGTCCAGTTTTTTCAAATCATGGTGGATTAAGCAGTTCAATGGCTGACATTTTAGGGTTGAAAGCGGGTGTGCCTGTTACGTATAAAGCGGGAGACCAACCGAATAATGCCTTATCGCTCAATGTGTTGGAACCAGGAGAGTTTGCGGCAACGGCGGGAACTTCTGGCGTGATTTATTCAGTTTCGGATCAAGTAAGTTTCGACCCGAAATCAAGGGTAAATACTTTTGCCCATGTCAATCATCAAATGAATAATGAAAATCGTTTGGGAACTTTACTGTGCATCAATGGAACGGGAATTTTGAATCGTTGGGTGCGAGATAATATTGCGGGAGGTATGAATTATCAAACCATGAACGAATTGGCTTCTAAAATTGCCGAAGGAGCCGAAGGTTTAAAAGTATTACCATTCGGAAATGGTGCCGAAAGAGTATTGGAGAATAAAACCATTAGTTCGACCTTCC
The DNA here is from genome assembly GCA_040403275.1 of Arcicella sp. Lineage (GTDB taxonomy): Bacteria > Bacteroidota > Bacteroidia > Cytophagales > Spirosomataceae > Arcicella. The sequence continues at coordinate 643 of JBBAKZ010000653.1, forward strand.
AAGGAATTAATTTTAATATTCATACCAATGCGCATATTATCCGTGCCGCACAAGAAGGAATTGCATTTTCTTTAAAATATGGAATGGATATTATGGCTGAAAACGGCACTTCTCCATCGGTTATTCGAGCCGGAAAATCCAATATGTTTTTGAGTGAAGTTTTTTCTCAAACTTTGGTAAATGTAACTGGCGTGAGTGTCGAATTGTACGATACGGATGGGGCAAAAGGGGCAGCTTTGGGTGCAGGAATTGGTAGTCAATATTTTAGTAAACCCAAAGAGGCATTTCTCAAAATGCAAAAAATTGGATTGATTGAGCCAGATGCTTCAAAGTCAGCGATTTATCAAGAAATATACGCTGATTGGAAAGCTTATTTGGACACGAAATTGTAAGTTTTTAATATAAGTCAAGGTATTCAGGAATGTTTGAGGAATACCTTGATTTTAAATACTACATCATTC
>JBBAKZ010000654.1:0-441 GCA_040403275.1 Arcicella sp.
ATAGCCTGTTCCACTGCTTTGGCACGATGGTGTGGTGATGACGCCGACCATGGCGTTAGACTTTCGAGCATCAAGAAGAGCGATGGACACTTATTGGTGCATCGCTCTTTTTGTTATTCTCTGTCTCGGTGACGCTCTTTTAGCTTTAGTCTTCGGGTTTGCATTTCGTCCAATAATAACTGGCTGTTCCAACCTTCGTAACGGGCCACTTGCTCGAAGGTAAGCCATTTTCCGCCTTCAATTCCGTAGTGTTTTTTGATTTTTCTTAGTCTTCGCTGGGCGGTTTTGATGTCGCAATCTCGCCATACTTGGATGTGGGAGGAATTGACCAGAAAAGTAAATTTAAAGTCTGCTTCGGCGGTTTCTTTTTTTGGTTTTTTGGCTGCTTTTTTCTCGGATTCGTAGGCGGTTATCAAATCTTCAAAAAGGGATGGATTTATT
>JBBAKZ010000654.1:451-1102 GCA_040403275.1 Arcicella sp.
GCTCATGATGTTTAAATGGGCTTTTTTACTGATTAATAGATCAACTAAATTAACTATTTTTAGCCTCATTTCCAAGCTAAAATCATGATTAATTTTAGGATAAAAGATTGCTTAGGATTTCCGTTTTTTTGCTAGTTTTTTAAGAAAATAATGCTTCGTTCATTGGTCGGTGAAGACAATGACCACAGAAATTAGGTATCACCAAAATTCTCTTATCGGCTTTCATTGGAATAGGTACGGAATAAGTACGGGATAGGTACGGATTTAGTACAATAAGACAGTGTCAGGTTTGAGAACCTGACGGCACCAAACAGAAATAGGTATCACCAAAATTACATATCGGCTTTCATTGGAATAGGTACGGGATAGATACGGGATAGATACGGAATAGGTGCGGAATAGGGGCGGATTTAGTAGGGTAATACAGTGTCAGGTTTGAGAATCTGACGGCACCATTATCTTGAATAATTTTAGGATAAAAATTTGCTTAGACTTTTCGTTTTTTTGCTGAGCTTGTCAGGAAAACGGAGGCACCATAATCAGAAAATTACCCGTCAATCTGAAAAGTGGACAGTGGGAGTTAGTGGGATTTACCTTGGATTTACCTTGGAATTGCCTTGGAATTGCTACGCATGTAAACCGGTAAACACT
>JBBAKZ010000655.1:0-1094 GCA_040403275.1 Arcicella sp.
AACTGAGCGCGAAAATTTAAATCTTCACTTAGCTTTGCATCGTAACCAATTCCAAGCATTGGGCCTGTCCCACTTGTTGTTGAAGAATATGCAACGTTACTGGTTGAGACGGCAATTGTTGATGATGCTTTTTGTTCTAGATTATGAAATCCAAATCTGAAAAATAAATTATTCCATCCAGATGAAATGTCGGGTCTGAAGATGCCTGAATAGTCAAGTCCTGTGTACTTTAATCCAATAGTTCCACTGTAAGCGGTATTGCTGTAGGTACTGCCAGTCCTGCCACTGTATGTGTAATTTATATTACTTGTATTGTTGTAGCCAATCTCTGCACCAATATTCTCAGTAAAGTCGTATGCTACGTAGATTCTGAAGTTGCTGATTGAGCTACTTTGTGTAGTAGATGCAGAGCCTCCAAGTTCGGATACTAAGGATGTTGCGACAGTCGTTGTTTGATCTGAGACTTTTGCCTTTCCGTAGTCTATTCCCGCAGAGTATTTGGGCTTAAAAGTTTGTGCATACACAGATCCTAAAGCAAGGGTTGCAACTACCGTAAATACTAATTTTTTCATGTTATTTCCTTTTGTGGTTTAAAATTTTTTGATGAAATATGTTCGGGAAGAAATCAAAGATTGTTCAAAACTTCTTTGCGTTTTATTTCGTACTCTTCCTTATTGATCAGGTTTTGTTGTAGTAACGACTCCAGTTCTTTTAGTTTTTTAGCGGTCACACTTTCATTATTTTCAGTACTTATAGGTGCCGACGCAGTGGGCGCAGTTTCTTTGATTGGCAAGTTTAAAGTTTGATTGCTAAATTTATAAAGTTCGCACGTTTTTGTTCCAAAGCTATATAAAGGTTGACCACCAACAGTTTGTATTTTTAGTTTCTGAAATGATTCGTCGCAATTTTTCATTGCTTTTGAATTTGCTTCTTCTTGAGTCATGACTCCTGAAGCCTGTCCCCAAGTCCATTGCTTGCTCCCAAAAGTTTTATCTTCGGACACAAATGCAACCGCCTTGGTATCACTTGACTTCTCAAGTGCATCAATAATCTTTTGCAATGCCGGAGGTTTGGCTAAATTTGGTATTGGGATA
>JBBAKZ010000656.1:0-1089 GCA_040403275.1 Arcicella sp.
TCCAAAGGGAAATGGTACGGGAGGTTTTATTGATCCTGCAACCAAAAAAACTCGCAATGTGCCGTTAGAAATCAGAGTTAAGGACAAAGAAGATCCCAAAAAGCCTGGAGAATTGGTTTATGGGCAAGGAATTGGCCAGCAATCGGGTATTCCTAACCCTTCCGTCGTTTTACCCCACAAACGAGGAGCTTTGGCAATGGCTCGTTCCCAAATGCCAGATTCTGCCTCATCGCAGTTTTATTTCGCGCTTTCTGATGATATTGGATTTCTGGATGGGGATTATGCGGTTTTTGGTTATGTCACCAATGGCATGAGTGTGGTTGATAAAATCAAACAGGGTGACAAGATTGAATCGGCAAAAGTTGTTTCGGGTGGAGAAAATCTGAAAAAGTAATTTTGTTGAATTGACTGTTTTTTTTAAGTCTGTGCAAGATTTTCTGGGTTTGAATAGTATTCAAGCCCTACTGTGTATAAAAAGTAAACGCAAAGTGCTGTAAATTAACTGAAGATTTTTCAACATAACTTGCTTAATTTCTTGAATCCCTCTTTTATAGGGGGATTTTCTCTTATTTTGTCTTTTCTCTCCAAATAACCCATGACAGCTTTTTTTTCGGCGATCGCCTGTGTTGGTTTTATTATTCTCTTGGGCGCGATCGCGGGACGAACCCTCTCCTTAGAAGTCAAATCCCTTTCCCAAATCAGTGTCTATATTTTGGCTCCTGCCCTGGTTGCCGACAGTCTTTATCGAACCAAAGTTTCCCTGAATAGCGCAATGGGATTACTCATCGGTTTTGCGATCATTTCAGTAATTCTTTATGGAACTGTTTGGGCGTTGGGTTATTTATTCAAATTGCCGATTCTAACCCGTAAAAGTTTACTGGCAACAACGTTATTATCCAATAATGGCAATCTTGGTTTGCCGCTAATTGCCTTTACCCTGGGAGATGCGGGGCTAGAGCGGGCGATTATTTATATGATTGGCTCTAGTATCCTGCTATTTGGCATTATGCCAGCCCTTTTAGCGGGTCATAGTCTGGCTTCGGGGTTTCGGTTTACGCTGAAACTTCCTCTAATTTGGGCCATGTTAGC
>JBBAKZ010000657.1:0-732 GCA_040403275.1 Arcicella sp.
GATGGAAGTATCGATCCCCTTGATTTAGATAGGAAAGTTGCAGTAATACATTTTAGGGATGGAAGACAGAACTGGCCGCGATTTTTTACAACTATACGTTGGATTTTAGGTGAAGGAGCCGAACAACATCTTAAAGATATTTCTTATTCGGGTTGAATTTTAATGGCGATCGCTTTTCTCAGTAATCAAAAAAAAAGAGACAATCAAAATAATGCCTCTCCTCAACGATATTTAGTTAGCTACTTAAGCAACCTGTTCAACTTCAGAAATTTCAGGAATCATTTCTCTTAAACGGCGTTCAAGTCCCATTTTTAGAGTCATGGTAGAACTCGGACAAGAACCACAAGCCCCCTGTAAACGGACTTTGACGATAGGCCCGTCAAGCTCTACCACTTGCACATTACCGCCATCGGCCATTAAATAAGGGCGCATTTCGTCTAAAACCGTTTCTACATTTTCTATAGTCAGTGCCAGTGTTGTCATTTTTAACCTCAATCAAAAATAAGTGCGTTGCCTTTACGTTTATCCTAACGCTAAGTTGAGCGATCGTCCGATGGGGATTTCCTCCGTCTGAATTTTCCCAATTGAGAGGATTAAAATACAAGAGACTGGGGTTTATGCCAGAATAGCGATCACGCTTTAATATATTTGTCTTATTTATTTATGTTACGATTAACCGAAATTAAACTTCCCCTCGATCATTCCGAAGAAGAATTTCAATCTGCGATTCTC
>JBBAKZ010000657.1:742-1086 GCA_040403275.1 Arcicella sp.
CGCACTTTTACAACGTTGGCAAAAAAATCCCCACATTCAAGCCACACCCGACACCAATTATTATTCTGTAGCCCAAGCTCCTCAAAATTTAGCCACTCGGCCTGTGGTCATTGGGACAGGCCCCTGTGGGATGTTTGCAGGTTTATTGCTGGCCCAAATGGGTTTTCGTCCGATTATCCTAGAACGGGGTAAATCTGTCCGCGATCGCACCGTTGATACCTTTGGTTTTTGGCGAAAAAAAGGATTAAATCCCGAATCTAATGCCCAATTTGGGGAAGGAGGCGCGGGAACTTTTTCTGATGGCAAACTCTATAGTCAAACCAAAGATGCAAAACGCTATGGGC
>JBBAKZ010000658.1:0-1084 GCA_040403275.1 Arcicella sp.
AAAAATATCAAATATTTGTTTTCGATTAATATCTGGTAAATGAATAATGGCTTGTGGATGCGACAAGCGATTTCCTTGAATATTAACTCTTCTTGAAATGGCCGCTGCAATCACGGGTAATCCTAAATAATCTTGATGTTCACCAAATAAGCAAATTCTCCCTGGGGTTGAAACCTTTATTGTTTTTGTCATTAATTGTCGGCAATAAATTACGTAAAATTAGTAAAAGAAAATGAAGAGTAGGCAGTATTCAGTTGGTAGTTAACAGTAAATAATATTCTACTGGCTGATTACTGCTTACTAAAATCTGCCAGCGCTCAATATTCATCTCCTAAAGCAAATATTGGCTTATTGGTTTTCCATTTTCCACGAGTAAAATCTGGAATTTTTACGGGTGCGGAACCTTTAGCGATTGATTCCTCAGAAAGTGGACTAATGGCCGACCATGCTGCTGCGTCGTAAACGTCGATTGGAGGAGCAACTCTCCGTTTAATAGATTCGATAAATGCTCTCAAAACAAAATAATCAATCCCTCCGTGTCCAGCTTTCTCCGCATTTGCCGCATGGTTTTTCCAAAGTGGATGGTCGTATTTATCTTGGTATTCTTTGAAATCATCCCAAGTATGCGGTTTTTTACTAATGCCTTCCAAATAGATATGATTACCATCGTTCATCCATAGACCATTAGTACCTTGAACACGGAAACCCAAAGAATAGGGTCGTGGCAAATTGGTATCGTGCGAAATCATAATCGTTTGTCCATTCGCACATTTAATATTAGTGGTAACTACATCCCCTAATTTGAATTTTACTTTCGCATTGGGATGATTTTCTCCGCCATTTTTTACAATGTAATTATGCAAACCAACTCCTTGTGAGGCAACCGAGGTTAAATACAGAAACTGATTTCCCCGATTGATATTTAACATCTCAGCGACTGGCCCTAAACCATGCGTTGGATATAAGTCTCCATTTCTATCGACTGAATGTTGCGTTCTCCATTTTGCCTCGGAAAATCCTTTTTCACCAAATTCAACGCCTCCGCCATACGGTTTTTTGCCATCATTAAATTTTACTTCTCTTA
>JBBAKZ010000659.1:0-1078 GCA_040403275.1 Arcicella sp.
CCGATGAATTGCCTTATTTGTGGTTGCAATTAGACCAAAATATTTTCCAAAAAGATGCTATCGGTAACAATACAAAAACGGGTGGAATCAGCGGACAAGCAAGTTTTTCGCAGTTTAAAGAATTGACTGACCCGAAGAAATATGGCTACAATATTTTGTCAGTAAAAGATAAAACGGGTAATCCGATGAAGCATACCATCAATAATACCATGATGAGAATTGACTTGCCAACACCCCTAAAATCTGGCACAAGCACTTCATTTTCAATTGATTGGAATTATTTAATTACGGAATATTATGGACGTTCGGGTTACGAATATTTTGCCAAAGACGGCAACGTAAATTATTTTATCGCTCATTGGTTTCCAAGAATGGCGGTTTATAATGACGTCTACGGATGGCAACACAAACAGTTCTTGGGACAAGGTGAATTTACCTTGACTTTTGGAAATTACAAAGTGGCTCTTACCGTACCAAATGACCATGTGGTTGGGGCTTCGGGCGAATTGCAAAATCCCAATGCGGTACTTTCTGCTGAACAATTAAAACGTTGGGAGAAAGCAAAAACTGCGACTCGTCCAGTGTTGATAGTATCGCAAGAGGAGGCTGAAAAAGCTGAAAAAAATAAACCAACGGGTAAAAAAACGTGGATTTACAAAGCGGATAATGTGCGAGATTTCGCCTTCGCCAGTTCTCGTAAATTCATTTGGGATGCGATGCAAGTGGATGTGGAAGGCAAAAAAGTTTGGGCGATGTCCTTATATCCAAAAGAAGGAAATCCATTGTGGGGACAATATTCAACGATGGTGGTGGCACATACTTTACGTTCTTATTCAAAACATACCGTGGCATATCCGTACCCAGTGGCGTATTCTTGTCACTCAGTGGCGGGTGGCGGAATGGAATATCCCATGATTTCATTTAATGGCGGTCGTCCAGAGGCCGATGGAACGTATTCAGAGCAAGTAAAAGCGGGCATGATTGGGGTAATTATTCACGAAGTTGGTCATAATTTCTTCCCAATGATTGTCAATTCAGACGAAAGACAATGGTCATGGATGGACGAAGGTTTAAACAC
>JBBAKZ010000660.1:0-1078 GCA_040403275.1 Arcicella sp.
GGGAGCCAGAAATACCCTATTTTTGCTTTCAAGAGTACAAAAAAGAACTTGATCCTGACGGGCATCCACTACCACAAGTCTTAGGTGCAATGTGAGTTGGACAGACATTAAATCAATTAAACAAAACTATGTACGGTTGTTACGTAATTGGTAAAATGTGGACTTTTGTGGTGTTGGAAAATAGAAATTATACTACTTCGGAAAGTTATGATTCAACTTCGGATGAAATATTTGATATTTTTAGAATCTTGCTCAACTTGAAAAATATCATCAAAGAACTGACACGATAAATTTTAATAAAAGCCTCAAATTTTTGAGGCTTTTATTGTTTTAATCTATGCAATTGCAGTTGTTCTCCACGCTTTATAAGCATTAATCAAGCCATTAGTCGACGAATCGTGTGAAGTAACTTCCTCATTTCCAGTTAATTCTGGCAAAATCTGATTCGCTAATTGCTTTCCTAATTCTACGCCCCATTGGTCAAAACTAAACACATTCCAAATAACGCCTTGCACAAAAATTTTGTGTTCATACATGGCAATCAAACTTCCTAATGTTCTCGGAGTCAATAGCTTAAACATAATTGAATTCGTAGGACGATTGCCCAAAAATACTTTAAAAGGCGCTAATTCGTCAATTTCTGCTTGCGTTTTTCCCGCTTTTACCAACTCTTCTTCTACCACTTCACGAGTTTTTCCATTCATCAAGGCTTCGGTTTGAGCAAAGAAATTAGACAATAACATTGGGTGATGTTGCCCGATTGGGTTGTGCGAAATCGCAGGAGCCAAGAAATCCGCCGGAATCATTTTTGTTCCTTGGTGAATTAATTGATAAAATGCGTGTTGTCCATTGGTGCCCGGTTCACCCCAAATAATGGGACCAGTTTGGTAGGTAACGTCCTTTCCATCACGCCCAACCTGCTTTCCGTTTGATTCCATATCTCCTTGTTGGAAATACGCCGCAAAACGGTGCATATATTGGTCATAAGGTAAAATTACTTGCGTGTCCGCTCCGTGAAAATTATTATACCAAATGCCTAAAAGTGCCAAAATTACAGGCATATTTTCATTGAAATTTT
>JBBAKZ010000661.1:0-1076 GCA_040403275.1 Arcicella sp.
TTCCATCCGCATTAATCCCGATGGATTGGGCGGAGGCAGCAAAGGAGGTTAAAATGGCAAATAAGACAAGTATTATTCTCATGATTGAGGTTTTTTACGCTTAATGGTTTGAAAATTAATGAATAAATGCAATAAATTCGGGATTCAGGGTATCCACGTAAATGGCTTTTCTGTAATCGATTTTAGGACACGTATTTGTCTATGAAAATGCTGACAACAGCCGTAATAATATCTTGAGAAAAATGGTGCTTATCCATTCTTTTCAGCTTTGCCGATGGTCCGCAATACTTTCACGAATAAAGTAATGGGTTTATAAATACAATTGAAAATCACAATTAAAAAGCAAATAAATCGGTATCCCAAAGAATAGAATGAAATCATTTTTCCCGTTGACGAAAGTATATACTGATCAAGGACACTACTTTCAAAAGAAATACTATGGTTAATAGCGTTTTAACGCTACTATATCATTACCGCAAAATACATTTGATTTTGCTCAAGTTGCAACATTACTCGACTAATGGTGCTTAAATATCGACTAATGGGGTATTACCTAGCTTTTGGGAAGATTTTTGCACCTCGAGAGGCTCGTAGGGCATCTCGAATTTTAAATGAAAAGGATTTTGATCCGTAGCCAATCACACCTACCAACGTAAGCGCTGCGGAATGCTCGTAATATCCTTTTCCTTGGCTGATAAAACCACTCCGTCCCCTTGGCAAATTAAGCACAAAAGGATTCCCGTGGTGGTCAGCGCCCCCTCATGAATGGAAGTCTTGATTACAGTGATTAAAACGGGCGCCGCAACCGCCTTAGTGAGGCAATAAGTTGGAGTTTCAAGATTATTTTTCTTAAGAATGGCTGTCAAAAGTCAATTCAGTTGCTGAAGGTTTTTACTATTTATCCAACCTCTAATCCGGGTAGGGAATTTTTCGGTCTGATCGGTCCGATCGTATTTAACGTTCTTTAATCGAACATTTTCATCTATTTCTACGAACCACCAATTTGTCCCGGCTTCGTCAATCATATAGCCCAGGGCATTACCGGTGGCACCATTGGGCAACTTTGAAACAATATT
>JBBAKZ010000662.1:0-1070 GCA_040403275.1 Arcicella sp.
AAACTGCTTCGGCTGTAACAAGCGAATATTTAGGTGCTAAATTATCAACTTTATCAGAAAGTGATAAAGCGAAATACAAAGTTTCAGGAGGCGCAAAAGTAACCGAAGTTGATCCAAACGGACGGTTAGGTTATCAGGGCTTTGATAAAGGTTTTGTGATTACAAAAATTGACGAAAAACCAGTGGCCGATGCCAAAGAAGTCGCTGAGATGTTAGCAAGCCGTAAGGGAAGAGTAAAAATTGAAGGAATTGATGTAGATGGCACTCGAGTGATTATGGTTCTTTAGGTAGGGGTTAGGATTGAGTTGTTAGGGAATAGTATTGGAACTCGCTATTAATCAAGCTATTGCAACCTATTCAAACATAAACTAATCTTTAACGGATACTTAATTATTTTTCAAATTTGTACATACCAAAAAGGTCGTTGATTTGATTCAACGACCTTTTTTGATGCTTAAAAAACGATTATGATGGAATGATAAATTACTAAATTATAAATCCTTAAACGTATGCCCCATTTTATCTCGCTTTGTTTCCAAATACTTTTCATTATGTGGATTTGAAGCTATTTCAATTGGAATGGTATCAATAATTTCTAAGCCGTATCCCAATAATCCCGCTCTTTTCTTGGGATTATTTGAAATCAAACGGAGTTTACTAACACCCAAATCTCTCAGAATTGAAGCCCCAACGCCATAATCTCGCTCATCCATTTTGAAACCTAATTCCAAATTTGCCTCTACAGTATCACGTCCCATTTCTTGAAGTTTATAGGCTTTCAATTTATTGATCAAACCAATGCCCCTACCCTCTTGAAACATATACAAAATAACGCCTTTGCCTTCTTTTTCAACCATTTCCATAGCCTGGTGTAATTGTCCGCCGCAATCGCAACGACATGAGCCAAAAATGTCTCCTGTAACGCATGAACTATGCACTCGCACCATTACAGCTTCATCTTTTTCCCAAGAGCCCTTGATTAATGCCAAATGCGTGTCCCCCGTTGTAATTTGTTTGAAAGCAATCAGTTCAAAGTGACCAAATTCGGTGGGCATATCTACGCCGATTTC
>JBBAKZ010000663.1:0-1070 GCA_040403275.1 Arcicella sp.
AAAAAGTCTAATTCAATTTTTTGCGGTTTGTTCAAATCCAACATTGCGTTCACTAAAACAACCTTCCCGCTATTGTCGTAAACCGTCAATGCTGCTGTTCCTTCATGTTGAAGTGCTAACGAAAAAATACCTGAGTTTGGATTTGGAAATACATTTAAAAATGAATTGTTGAAATTTGAACTGATCAATTCCACTGGAAAAACGGATGTTAACGTATCGTTGCAAGCAATTGTTTTGGTGGTGATTTCATACAAGCCCGCTTGTTGGTATTTGTGATTGAAAAGCAAATACTCTGTGCTATCAGAATAAGTGGATTCTACAACATCAACTTCAGTACCATCACCCCAATTGACCTCCGAAAAAGCAAAATGATTGGCAAAATTACTGACTTGCACAGTCTGAAAATGGGCGCTTACGGAAACGCTATCAATTGGATGCTCAAACAAACCGATGCAATTGACACGCACAAGCCAACCGTCTTCGATTGTGCCTACTTGAGGATCTCCACCTACATATCCCGTGATTAGAAAATCACTATTCGTCATTTTTTTTAAGCCCGTTACGTAATTATCTGTTTGGCGAATGAATATTTTTCGTTGCCATTTTGGTTTTCCTTCAGTAGACAACGCTTGTAATAGATACCTTATCCTATAAGTTACACTATCTCTGTATCGCATCAGTGCAACAATAGAATGATTATCACCAACATCTCCAATTTCGTATCCATTTGAATTAAAGTCTTCAATTCCAATATATTCTGGATATTGATACGACCAAACGGTATCACCTTCAGAATTTAATTTCAAGATACGCGGTCGCCGTAATTGACCGGGATAGGCATAATTGCCAAAATAATAAATTGATGAATCTGAAGCTAAATATTTTGAAAAACCATAACTATATCCATTACCACCAACATTCTTTGTCCAAATAATATCTCCTTCAGGGGTGAATCTTGTAAAAACTCTAACACCAGAAGTTGAATTTGTACTAGAGGCGCCATCCAGTAAAATATCACCATTACTAAATTGATCAACCAACCAACCATACTGAATTAATGGTTTGGGATA
>JBBAKZ010000664.1:0-1066 GCA_040403275.1 Arcicella sp.
AATGACAATTCCTGATATTACCGGTTCATACAGCTTTTTTTATGGGAATGATGGAGGGAGAAATCCACTTACTAGTTCTTTGGATGTTCAACAAATTGGGAAAGATAAGATTGCTATTCGTTTCAATTGTGTTTCGGCTGGGCCTGCTTACAATATCGCAACGATTGATAAAACTATTATTCAATTAACCGGTAATCAAGCAGTTTATAAGATTGGAAATTGTAAATTCAGTATTATATTTCTACCGAATGGCGCTAATGTAGAATACTTATCTGATGGGTATGATTGTGGCTTTGGCAATAATGTGGGTGTCTCGGGGAACTACCTTAAAATCAATGCTTTGAAACCTAAATTTTTAAAAAGGGATTAACGCAAATCATTCAAACCTACTATTATATGTATATCAATACCACAAAATAAATCATAGCTCAATTTAAACCCTTAGGCTGATGATGTTTTTATTCGTGTTACCCTATCTGACGAAGCTATTTTAAAAGGAATTTCCGGTGATGGAATTCTTCAAAGAACCACCGAAAATAAACTTTATGAGCATTATATTTACCTCATCAAAGACGCAACTTTCAAGCACAAAATTTCGGAAGATGAAGCGGACAGTTTATACACTGACACCATTTTGGCATTTATCGAAAACGTTAAAAGTAATCGTTTTGAGGGAAAATCTGCACTAAAAACATATCTGTATCACGTATATTCTAATAAATATGTTGACTTTATTCGTAAAACAAAGACTAACAAAATGAGCGTCCACGAAACCCAACCGATACAAGATTGGGTTTTATCGATGCCGGACGGTACTAAAAATGCTTTACAAAAACTTATCTCAGAACACGAAGTAAATGTTCTGAAAGATAAAGTGAAATTATTGGGCGAAAAATGGCAGCAAATGTTGAGGGCTTGGGGTGAAGGTTTTGCGGATAGTAAAATTGCGGAAGATTTGGGTTATCAAACCGCCAATGCAGTAAAAGTTAGTCGTTTACGTTGTATAGATAAATTGAAAGGGTTGTACAAAATATAAAAATGACCGATGAAAGAACAATTATACGAA
>JBBAKZ010000665.1:0-1060 GCA_040403275.1 Arcicella sp.
CAAACATCTATATTTCGAGTACATTTGTACTGTGTCAAAAAATAATGCCTAATTCCATGCTGATAATAGGCGGGAAAGGTAAAAGCGTACAGCACATCTTGTTCATAAAAATACTGTCTGTTATCGTAATCATCGGTTTTGAAAAATGCTAACCGACTCGAAAAAGATAGTTTTCCAAAATCTGCATTGACATCTTGGGCAATGGCAAAACCTTGCGTAAAGTCCTGACCTTCAAATTTATACGTACTAAAGGAAGCTCGTGTCTGAATATTCCAAACCTTTGAAATTTTATAATCTACATTGGCAATGAATATCCGCCGATTTCTATCCCTAACCACGGTAATTTCACGGATTTTTTCTTTGCCTTTATCCAAATAACTTTCGGTGATTTTAGTATTTTCTTCCTTATTTTCTTGCCTAAATTGAAAAAAAACTTGCAAGGCTTTCCTGGGTTGATACGTGATTCTACCCAAAAAATCAAAGCCTGAGGTGGGTTGTTTATCTACTAAATACCGATACCAAGGGAATTGAAAATAATCAAAATATCCTGCAACCGACCAAGTTTTGTTTAAAGCGTGTTTTACACCTAAATACAAACCTGTTTCATTGATATTCCTTGAGTTTTCGGAAAACCCATTGGCATAAAAACTATGAAAATCACGGTCGTATTTTCGGAATAAAATTGAAAAATCAGTGCGTTTCCCAAGGCTTCCCAATACTCCCGAAACTACGCCAATTCCTCCACTTGAGGAGCGAGCAATTTCTCCGAAAAAATTAAGATTTTGATAATTATAACTGTAATGAATTCCCGTCAAAAGGTTTTCATCACCCGAAAATTCGTACCAATTATAATCTTTCTTCGCTTTTTGAATCGGCATTCCAAAATTCGTTTTCAACACAGAAAACCCTACTTGGAGCGTATTGGCACTGTTTTTATAGGAAATATCCGTACCAAAATTCTCTTCAGTAAAACTGGCTTGGTCAGCTATTTCAGAGGCGGTTCGATGCAATCCTGAAGTTTGTAAAGAAGAAGCATATTCTAAATTTGAGGCTTCGTCTT
>JBBAKZ010000666.1:0-315 GCA_040403275.1 Arcicella sp.
CACACCTGAATCCTTTAGATAAGATCCGGCGGCACAATATCCCACTTCCATTTGGATTGCTAAATTTCTAGTTGGAAAAACATTAGCCTCTAAGGCATAAATTTGACATACTTCCTTTTCCCTACTATCGATTTTTTTAGCTAAAACTGGCCGCATCGGCGTCATATTAGGGGTGAAAATCCCATCGGCAATTTGAGTTCGATCAACGAACGATCCGCGCAGAGTTACCAGCCATTTATTGGAGCGTTGATACCGAAAATAAGGACTCAAATTCAACGTATTGGTAATATTTAAGGCCACGGTTTGACCAAAAGG
>JBBAKZ010000666.1:325-1060 GCA_040403275.1 Arcicella sp.
CGGTCGGGCAAATAAGGTATTAAACGTATTTAACTCCCCATCCTTATCAGAAACATCCCCTGGCACATAATTCCCACTGAAACCCAAATAGCCATAACGAACTGGCGAAAAATTAAAATCCCAAACGCCCATAAAAGCATTGATATCCAATTGTTCAAAAGAGCCACTTTGATGGGCTAATTCGACATCATAATTGATCGGTCCTAAATCAGAATACAATCTGAATCCGATCGTATGACGCTTTTCCAGGCCTTTTTTGAACATGTATTCCCGCAAAGTACTCTCAAAAAAGAAATAATACAGAGCGAGATTTGCTCGCTTGGGTTTAAAGGCATGCGAATAATAAGCCCCTCCCAAAATTTCAGAAGAACGCACGTCATCCAAGGCACCAACATTCATTTTGATGGGATTCGATAAAAAAGCCTCGAATTTATTTTTTTGAAATTGATATTTCAACGTGGCGCCATAAAAGGGTTGGCGCGTATTAGGTCCCTCTTTTGTGGCAACAAATCGCTCGAGGCCCCAGGAATATTCTTGTCGGCCTAGCCGAATAATCGTATGTGGCGCGACGCTTGCTTCGGCGAATAATTGATGTACCGATAATTCATTTTGATCCAATTAAGTCTATTAAAACTAATTAAGTTGAGGTAGAAATAAATCACTTGAAATGAGCTAAAACCAAAGGTTTACAAATAGTTTTTTCAAACATACTTTCACAAAGTGTATCTTTTATTA
>JBBAKZ010000667.1:0-1060 GCA_040403275.1 Arcicella sp.
TGGAAATTTATTAGGAACGTCAGTAATGAGAACCTGGTATAATATATTATCTCCATTTGATTCGTCGTTCAAAAACGTTCCAGACGCAGACGTCCCAGGCAATCCATCAGTACCCAATAATCCTTTTTTTCCTCTGTAACCTAAACCCCTTTCTTTGTTATTCATCCAATTAGAAGTAGTAGCCGACGCCGCGGCATCTGCTAAGGCGGATGGTTTACTTGATTCGGCAGATGACCCGCCGCCCCCCTCACAAGCAGTCGGACAAGCCGAATTGCAGCCGGATGATCCGTTTCCAGAGCCACTCCCATTAGCACCTGAAGCGGAGTTGGTCCCAGTGTTTGAGGATGATCCCTTATCTCGTGATCCCTTATCCCCTGATCCACTGTTTCCGGATGCTTTACCTGATTTTCCCGATTTTCCCGATTTTCCTCCATATTTATCACGGAGACTCGCTAACAAATCAAAATTGGCAAGGGCGTCCGCGTTAAATGAAAAATTATAAGCGTTCCAATTATCGGCTAACCAGTCTATTCGAGTCCACTTAACTTTTGGTTTGGGATTATCTACCGAAGGAAGGTTTGGTATCACTATTTCAATTATATAATAACATATATCCCTGAGTTTTTTCTTTAATATAGGATCCAAATTGCCAACGTTGACAAAATGCTTATAATAAACTGCGATAGTATTCGTATAAGGTATTTTATTTTTATTAAAATATTGACCAATTAATCTATCTACGTCCTCATTTAATCCATCCGAGCCTATATTCCTTGTAAAAACTGCTCCCGGAGGGGGTGTATATTCTTGTTGCGCGTGTATTTCCGGGCGCGGAATAACACGCATTGATTCGACGTATTTCGACCACCCGTTTTTCAATACTATTACGCAAACCAAGAATGCTAATAAAATCAAAGTTCCCCAAAATAAAATATGGTTTTTCATATGTAGTTATATTTCACAGACATATTTTTACAAAAGAAATTAAATATATAAATAGACATCACCATATGATCGCAAATAAATATGTTATAAAATCACTGATAGGAAAAGGAAAATT
>JBBAKZ010000668.1:0-1056 GCA_040403275.1 Arcicella sp.
TTTTGTATTATCCCTCATTGTAATAGGTTTGTAACACGAGGGGGCTTACGCTTTGGAAAATTGGAAGTTCTTAAACATAATTGAAATTTTATTTTAAATAAAATCAGGGAAAAAATCGCCTGCAATGTTCAAGTTCATTGACAGCACAATTTTTAATATTATTTTCGTTTATAAATCGAATGCATTTTTGCCATTATCTTGTCCCAATCTAAATTTTATTATGAATCGTATCTTGTTTGCGGTCTTTCTTCTTTAGTTTGGCGCGGCAACTGAATGTCTGGCTCAAAATTTCGGACTCGGGGCATCGGGCTTGTATAATTTTCAAACAGAGAGTGTTGGTGCTGGATTGCGCGGTGTTGTTTTTCCCAATAAATTCATAAGTATTAGCCCACAGGTTTCGTATTTCTTTCCTTTTAACAAGGTTCATGAAATTACGGGCGGACTTTCAATGGAAGTCAAATTTGCACGCACACGTTTGTTTAATATTTACGGACTCGCGCATGGTGGCTACAACCGATGGATTAGCTACGACGCCTCTACCCTGCCAAATGCACAGCCTAATAATTGGAACTTTGAGGGTGGAATAGGTATATCAGGACAAAAATGCCTGCGTTTTTTTGCTGAATATCGCTACAATCTAAAATTCAGAGAAACCCATTTAAATGCTGGTTTAATGTATATCTTCGGATGTAAAGACCGGTCAGGGAAAATCAAATCAAAATCAAAAAAAGCGGATGATTGTCCTGCATTTCGTTAACGCGTAAATCCATCATCATGAAAAAATTTCAAAATTACTTCGTATTAACTTTCGCACTTGTTTCAGGTCTTATGCTTTATTCGTGTTCGAAAGATAGAATTGAGGAGCCCGATGATTTAAACATATATCAATCGCCAAATGCTTACCTCGATTCAAAAAAACAACCCGAACAGGACTTTCTAATCGATACAAATGGCACAGGCCCTATAGTCGGCAATCAGGGTACATTAATCTGGGGCTCTAAAAACTGCCTGAAGCTGCCCAATGGTGACACAATCGCATTCCCATTCAATGTAAAA
>JBBAKZ010000669.1:0-1044 GCA_040403275.1 Arcicella sp.
TAAAATCTTGGCGCGATCGCGGTTAACTTCGATCAGTAATTGGGGCGTATTTGCTTGAAAGGTGCTAAAAACAGCCTGTAATCCTGATGTTTGATTGGCTTTACCCAAAAGCATTCCCATTGATTGCACTAAGGTGGCTAAATCCGTATTCGCTCGACGATCTTGTAACTGGAAATTAAAACCGCCAAAATTTCCTAGCCCTTGGATCGGGGGAGGACTGACGGGAAAAATCCGCGCTTCGGGAATGGTGGAAAATTTACCAAATAATTGACCTGTTAAAGCTTACACCGATTCCCCAGGTCCTTTTCGTTCTTCCCAAGGTTTAAGGGTGGCAAAAATAATCCCCTGATTGGCACTACTGCCACTAAAGCTAAATCCTCCCAGGGTAAAGGTTCCCACAACGGAGGGCAGTTTTAAAATCTCTTTTTCAACTTGATCAATGACCTTGCTCGTGTATTGTAATGAAACGCCTTCGGGAGCCTGAATAATGGTAATAAAATAACCCTGATCTTCATCGGGCAAAAAAGCAGTAGGAACTTGGAGATAAAGCCAACCTGTTCCTATTAATAAAGCAATAAATAAACTAATAACAATAATTTTTAAATGACTTAGCCAAACTAAGGTAGATCGATAGCGTTTGCGGGTTCCTTCAAAAAAATAGTTAAAACCATTGAAAAACCAAGCAATCCAACGGGGCGGATGTTGTCCCTGACGCAATAATAGGGCGCACAATGCAGGTGTTAAGGTGAGAGCTAAAAAAGTAGAAATACCAATAGAAAACGCGATCGTTAAGGCAAATTGTTGGTACAAAGCTCCTGTGGTTCCAGGGAAAAAAGCAACAGGAATAAAGACTGCCATTAATACCAAAGAAGTGGCAATTACCGCGCTGGAAAGCTCGGACATGGCTTCACTGGCCGCCCGTTGGGGATTCATGCCTTTTTCTTGAATAAAACGACTAATTTGTTCTACGACAATAATCGCATCATCAACGACCATTCCTGTTGCTAAGGTTAAACCAAAAAGGGTCAAACTATTAATCGAAAA
>JBBAKZ010000670.1:0-1044 GCA_040403275.1 Arcicella sp.
CTGAGCATTTATTGGTGGTAATAAATGATATTTTAGATATTTCTAAAATTGAAGCTAATCGAGAAGAACTATTTCTAGAAAAATTAGCCGTAGAAGATGTTTGTCTTTCGGCTTTGTCTATGTTGCAGGCGCGAGCCAAAGAACAAAAACTTGAATTAAAATTAGAAGTCGGCTCTAATGTCAATATGTTTATGGCGGATCAAAGACGTTTAAAACAAATTTTACTGAATTTATTGTCGAATGCGATTAAATTTACGGAAGAGGGTTCAGTTACCTTAAAAGTGGAATCTTTTCCTGAGCAATTAGTTTTCTGTGTGATTGATACGGGCATTGGCATTAAGTCCTCTGATCAAACCCAATTATTTCAACCGTTTCAACAAATTCATAACCATCTAAGTCGAAAACAAAAGGGAACGGGTTTGGGTTTGGCCTTATCTCGTAAATTAGCCCAACTTCATGGCGGAGATATAACCTTAACTTCAGAAGTCGGAAAGGGCAGTTGTTTTACGCTAAATTTACCTTTTCAAAGTGAGCTATAATAACAATAGTTCATATATATTAAAAATTCTCTACTTAATAACAATGTTACAAGAAAAATATCATCAACTTCAGACAATTTTTAAGGAAATGGATAGGACACTTATTGCCTATTCGGGCGGCGTAGATAGTGCCTTAATTGCGAAGATTGCCTACGATGTTTTGGGCGATCGCGCTTTAGCCGTAACAGCGATTTCTCCCTCTTTATTGCCTGAAGAATTAGTGGAAGCGGAAGAACAGGCCCAATTTATGGGAATTTTTCACGAAATTGTAGAAACCCAAGAAATGGAGAATCCAAACTATACCTCAAACCCGATTAATCGTTGTTATTTTTGCAAAAGTGAACTCCATGATACGCTCAAACCCTTAGCCCTTGAACGAGGTTATCCCTATGTGGTGGATGGGGTGAATGGGGATGATTTACGGGATTATCGCCCTGGTATTCAAGCGGCCAAAGAACGGGGAGTGCGATCGCCCTTAGCCGAAGTCGGTTTGAGTAAGCCAGAG
>JBBAKZ010000671.1:0-1041 GCA_040403275.1 Arcicella sp.
GTTATTTCTTAATGAATGGAAAACAGTATCAAATTATTGGACAAATTGACCGTCCAGAGAGAAATGATGTGACAGATTTACGTTCGTTGTATGTAAAAAGTAACCGTGGCGAATTGATTCAGTTGGATAATTTAGTAAAAATAACGGAAGAAAGTACACCTCCCCAATTGTTCAGATACAACCGTTACGTGGCCGCAACCATCCAAGCGCAAGCAGCAAAGGGCGTAACTTTGGGAGAAGCGTTGGACGAAATGGACAAAATCGGTAAGGAAGTATTGGATAACTCATTTTCAACCGCTTACGATGGACAATCAAAGGAATTTAAAGATTCTTCGTCTTCCTTGGTGTTTGCTTTTGCCTTGGCATTGATATTAATCTATCTAATTTTAGCGGCGCAATTTGAGAGTTTTGTGGATCCATTAATTATTCTTTTGACCGTTCCCTTGGCAGTTGCGGGAGCCTTGCTTTCGCTGTGGGATTTTAGTCAAACGCTTAATATTTTCTCCCAAATTGGGATTATTGTGTTGGTGGGTTTGGTGACCAAAAATGGTATTTTAATTGTAGAATTTGCCAATCAGCGAAAAGAATTGGGCAGTAATAAAATGCAAGCCGCTAAAGAAGCAGCCGTAGCTCGATTCAGACCCATTTTAATGACTTCGCTTTGTACCGTATTAGGCATTTTACCGATTGCCTTGGCTTTGGGTGCGGGTTCGCAAAGTCGTGTTTCGATGGGAATTGCCGTGGTGGGTGGAATGATATTTGCCACAACCTTGACACTTTATATTATTCCAGCGGTGTACAGTTATATGTCGAGAGATTTGAAAATTCAAGGTGGAGTGATTAAGCAGGAAGAGGTTTTAGCGGTGGTTTAAACATATTATCCATGATGGCATGACCCTGAGTCATGCCACCAATCAACATCTTAATATTATTGGATAAATTAAAAAATACTACCTAAAGAATCCAGGCGGTAAAATATTGATAAAATCATCATCAAAATCATCTTGAATTTGATAATCTTTCAAGAATCTACGCATATTT
>JBBAKZ010000672.1:0-1034 GCA_040403275.1 Arcicella sp.
AGTCCACTTCCATTTTCACCGGGAAAATGCTTTCGTCAATGCCTTTGGTACCGCCCCAATTTCCGCCAACGGCAACATTAAGTAATATATACATTGAATTATTGAATGGCCATTCTTTTTCGGTTTTGTGTTCGTTCAGTACGGTTAAATAAGGCATTCCGTCCAATGAAAAAACCATTTCGTTGGTGTCCCATTCGCAGGCATACACGTGAAATTCGGTGTAAGGATTTTTGATAAAAATTCTCTTCGTTTTTTGTGTTCCTTTCATATGATTATACGAAGTTGAATGAATGCTTCCGACAATGGTATCTGGGTCGTATCCCACGTGTTCCAAAATATCAACTTCGCCGCATTGAGGCCAACCAACAGTGTTTATATTGCTTCCCAACATCCAACCTGCGGGCCAAGTGCCACGTCCTTTGGGTAATTTTGCGCTGATTTCTACTCGCCCAAAACGCCAATCTTTTTTGCCTTTTGTCACCATGCGGGCGGAAGTATATTCTTTGTTTTCATGCTTTTCTTTGCGAGCAATAATGGATAAAAAACCGTTTCCAACGATGGCATTATTGGTGTCAGCTTTGGTGTAAAATTGGGCTTCGTTATTGCCCCAGCCATCGCCGCCAAGGTCATAAGCCCATTTTGTGCTATCGGGAAGCCCTTTATAATTAAATTCATCGCTCCAAACCAATTTGAGTACAGAAGATTTTGCTTTTTTGTTGGTCCAACGACCAGCGTGATTTACTGCTTTTGACTGTGCCTTTGCGTAATAAAAATTACCCAATAAAATCAATAATAAGAGGGAATATTTTTTCATGTTTGAGATTTGTTTATTCAATTTCAACAAAATTACGATTTATAATAGTACTTAAACTAATTTTTCAGTGCGGGAAATCCTTGGTTGAAAGTAAATCCAAATTATTCCGAAATCAACCATGTAAATGAAGAAAAAAAACCTAATTCTACCTTGAATTATTTCAAAAAAATCATCCAATTAAGAAAGAAAACCCCAATATTTACTCAAGGAAACTACACGG
>JBBAKZ010000673.1:0-1030 GCA_040403275.1 Arcicella sp.
CTAATCATTCAATCACAACTCACAAATATATACATAAATATGGCACAGGCAAATCCAGATTTAATTAATGCCCTTCGCATTACTGCTAAAAAATTAGCGGAAGGCGGAAACTATCAGTGGGGACACATGGGCAGTTGTAATTGTGGAAATTTAGCGCAGGAATTGACCAATCTTACCAAAGCTGAAATCCACCAATTTGCTATGCAAGGTCGGGGCGATTGGCGTGAACAAGTGGAGGAATTCTGTCCCACCAGTGGATTAAATATTGATTTATTAATTGCCGATTTGCTCAATCGTGGTTTAACCGTGACAGATTTACGAGATTTGGAATGGCTTTCTGACCAAAAGATTTTGAGAAGAATTCCATTGGAAAGAAGAAACAAAATGCGTCATAATGTGCGTGAAGACGTAGTTTTGTACATGATGGAATGGGCGAGAATGTTGGAAGAACAATTAATTCCGCACATTAAACTGAACCTTGATTTCTTGCAAGATAACTTTGTGGTGGAAAACACTCAGAAAATGGAGCATAGCATTTAAGATTTATATTAGAAGATTATCTAAGGCATAAGGCGAAAGTTTTATGCCTTTTTTGTTTGTTGAAAAATAATGTATTTTTATGTTTCAATATTCCAAAATAAACATGAAAAATCTATTATTTGCCTTTTGTTTTCTATTATTTTTCGATCAATTATCGGCTCAAAATCTCAATCAAAAGACTTATTGCAATCCGATGGATATTAATTATCGGTACAATTTTGAGCAATTGAATGAGCAAATTTCCTACCGTTCGGGTGCTGACCCTGTGATTGTCAATCATAAGGGAGAATATTATCTTTTCGTAACGATTTCGGGTGGCTATTGGCATTCCAAAAATCTGATTAATTGGGAATATATTACACCAAGTATGTGGCCGATGGAAGATATGTGTGCGCCAGCGGCCATGTCGGTGCCGGATACGCTTTATTTATTTCAATCTACTTTTGAGCAACGACCGATTCTGTTCAGTACCGAACCCGAAAAAGGGAAA
>JBBAKZ010000674.1:0-1026 GCA_040403275.1 Arcicella sp.
TATCCAATTTGTACGATAAACATTCAATTTTAATGTCCAATCCTGCATTGGCTATCCAAATACGATAATCTTCATATTTTTTCGAGTCGGTAATACCAATTGTCAATCTAGGCTTCATTTTATTAAAAAAAATTTGTGGTTATTCCTAAAGCAAATATAACTAATCAGTTAACAGTAATAATTATGAGTTAGTTGAAAGAAAGAAAGAAAAGATTAACCGCAAAGGACACAAAGTTTAGTCGCAAAGAAAATGCAAATATTTAGGCAAACATTTCACTTTAGGAACGCAAAGGGAGCGATTAAGCGCATAATCCTTACTTTCTATGCCGCCTTTTTCTTTTTTTTCCTTTGTGTAGTATGAAATCATACTCTCCACCTCTGCGTTCTTAAATTAAACCACTTTTCATCAGATATTCAAGATTCCCTCTGCGGTTCTCTGTGTAAAAGGCTCTGCGGACTCTGCGTTAATTTTTTCTTTCTTTCAATTAAATAACGTTGACTCATAATTTCCTTACTTGCCCACCATCATACTCACTTCCCATTTACCGGCAAAGTCTGTATCATTTTTTATGTACAGAAAAAGCATGTCTGCCGATTCAAACGCTGCAAAAGGCACTTCCTTATCAGTATGTGCGGGTAAATCAATCGGAATGCCTACCATCACTCCGTTAAGCACATGAGTTGCAAAGTATTGCTGTGGCAAATCTGATTTATTCTTCAAAGTAAAAATACTTTTAGGCACAATCAATTCGCCAATACACAAAAGGACAGAATTAGCCAATACCGAACCCGATTTCAGTACTGTAGGGTTGGTGCCATCGCCATATAGCAGACTAAAATCAAAATAGGTCTGACACTTGATGAGATTCGGAAAAAAATGATAACCTACGGCATACATGGCCGTCATCAATGCCTCTTCTACGGGTAAACGGCTGGTTTTTACGGTTCCTATTACTGCTTTCACAGTAGTGTTAGACGTATTCTGTATATCAAGATTGGTAATGATGTCTGCATCAAATCCGGCAT
>JBBAKZ010000675.1:0-319 GCA_040403275.1 Arcicella sp.
TATGGTAAATAAAATGTTTTTATAAAAGTGATACCGACGATTATGATAAATACTCAAATGCACGCAATTTGACCGGATTTCGCGCAATAATTTTTCGGTGGCAACAATAGAGTCCCCGTTTTCTTTTTCTATGTCGCCATTGATGGATGTCTCGTATATTTCCAATGCAAGTTCGCGATTTCCTTCCAAATCCATCTGTTTTTGGTATACATTATCACGATATATATTTATTCATCAAAACTGCATAAATAGAAACCGAATCTTTCTAGTAAACAAAACATGGCACTTTATATATCGAATAACTTACAAACACAAAATG
>JBBAKZ010000675.1:329-1026 GCA_040403275.1 Arcicella sp.
TTACAAGACCAATGATCGTTTGAAAAAGATGATGTCTATTATTAATGGGGAATCGAAACTCTCACTGCGCATCCTCGATTGGTTTGTCACGAACTTTGCGAAAAAATATTATACCGTGTATGAAATCGTATCTACCAATGGTTCGTCTCAGCGTTTCAAAGTCTATAACGATTACAAACTCAAACTCAAGGCTTACGGGAAACATAGGTTCGATCCATTTTGTCGTTGGGAACGCATTAATATTCCTTACGATGGCGAAAAGTCCATGGAAACCACGATCGGGCAACTGAATTTTTTCAAGTGGGCCATTGAGAACAAGATTATCGATTATATAGAGGAAAACCATGGCGACATTGAGAACGACATGAATCATCGAAATAGCACGTCGAAGCGGAGAACACCATCCGACGAAGAAGAATCGATCACAGATAATACCAAAACACGAAAGAAGCGTGAAGAGTTGTCCGTGTCGGCGTGTAAATGCATTAAAAAGGAGACGGTGAAGATTGTTGTAAAATTCAATTAGTTATCGTTTTCCGTTTACGAAAGCGATAAATGGTTTTCGTAAAAATAAATATAGTGAATTTTGTTCCGTTTATTCCATCATTGATATAGACATCGGTTTCCAAACCGGGAAAGCGATGCGAAAAAAATATTTTCCAAAATGGTATAAAGCCAACCAATTATATATGAATAC
>JBBAKZ010000676.1:0-387 GCA_040403275.1 Arcicella sp.
TTGGGTTTAAAATCCCAAGACTCCTTTCCCAAAAAAATTTCAAATGGCTTTTCATAATTTGTAATTTCAAGAAATCGGTAGTTGAATGAATCTTTGCCTTCGTACTCTTTGTTCGAAATTTTTAATGATACCACCTTTCCATTTACCCTACGAAGATTTGATTTATTTTTGCTACCAGGAAAAAATACATACCCAATAGCAATAGTGAATATTATTATTTGAAAATACTTGTTATGGTAGAACTTTTTTCTTTCCGTCATTTTTGATGGTCCACTTTTTGCAATCGTAAATTATATAAAATTATCAACAGCATGTCGGCACTTTTTTCCTCATTTACTTTAAGAGATATAACATTTAAAAACAGAATCGTCGTTTCGCCTATGTGCC
>JBBAKZ010000676.1:397-1026 GCA_040403275.1 Arcicella sp.
CGATTGGCATTTGGTACATTTAGGTTCACGGGCAGTTGGCGGAGCTGGTTTAATAATTAGTGAAGCTGCTGCAGTTTCACCGGAGGGGAGAATAACGCCTGGCGATTTGGGAATTTGGAAAGATGAACATATTGAATTTTTAAAACGCATAACAGCATTTATCGAATCACAAGGCAGTGTACCTGGTATTCAACTTGCACATGCAGGTAGAAAGGCAAGTCATGATGTGCCTTGGAAAGGGGGTAAAGCATTATTGGACAATACAGCATGGCAAACCTCAGCTCCAAGTAGTATTGGCTATACGGAGAATGAACCGCAACCAAAAGAAATGAGTGTTGTAGAAATAAAACAATGTGTTACTGATTTTGAAAGTGCAGCTAAACGGTCGATAGACGCTGGATTTAAAGTAATAGAAATTCATGCAGCCCATGGGTATTTAATAAACAGTTTTCTTTCTCCAATAAGTAATTTAAGAGAGGATGAGTATGGCGGAAGTTTTGATAATTGCTGTCGTTTTTTAATGGAAATTGTAGAGGTGGTAAGAAAAGTAATTGGTGAAAATGTACCTTTATTTGTTCGTATTTCTGCTACCGATTGGGTTGATGGTGGGTGGACGGTTGAAGACTCCG
>JBBAKZ010000677.1:0-1022 GCA_040403275.1 Arcicella sp.
TCGTACAATTTGATTTGTTCTTCCGTTAAAATAGGCTTTAATTCTTTATCTTTTGCTTCCATGATTGGCTTCATTTTTTCTCTCATTTCGGGCGAAAATCCACCATTTGCTTTCATCGTAGAATCCATCAACAACGCATATTTTACATTCACAACTTCCACTTTGTCAAACTGTTCTTTCGTCAAACTAAGCATTTTTTTCATTTGCTTTGTCTGATTATAAGCACGGTCTTCCGGCGAAAGTTGTTGATAGCCTCCTCCGCCACCGCCTTGTCCATATTGTGCGTAAGTGCTTAATCCCGTAATAATTAAGCAGAAGGTCATTAAAAATTTTAAGGTTTTCATGGATATTTATTTGAGTTATTAATTTGATAATCTTTTTAACGGAAATGTATGAATAAGATTTTATTTTAATTTGATAAAACGATATAAGTAAAGAATTCCAAGACAAATGACTCTATTTTGGAGATGATATAATTTTAAGTATGCTATTCAATGATTAGTTTCAAAACACTGCTTCTTTCTTCATTTTCAACCCTCAAAAAATAAATCCCCTTGGGCATTTTCTCTACTGAAATCGTTTGAATCCGGTTTTTAATGATTTCTTTCCGATGAATTTTTCCAAAAATATCCGTAAAAATTGCCTCAGAATTTTTACTCAATCCATCATTCATTTCAACCGTAATTTCTTGAGTCGTAGGATTTGGATATATTTTAAAGACGTCAGCAACCGCTTCTTGAACGCCTAAAACCCGGTACAAATTAGGAATGCCATACCCCAAAATCTTATCGGGTTTAGTGGCTTGACTGCCCGATTTTCTAACATTTTCCATCACTTGGATAGCTGTTAGCGTTGGATTCTCCTGCCAATATCCCGCCACCATGCCGCACAAAATAGGTGAGGAAAAGGATGTTCCCGACGAAGTGGTAACGCTGCCATCCGGTGCAATTATTGCTACGCCCTGCCCCATCGCTGCCACATCGGGCTTGATACGTGGGTCGCTTGAAATACCTAATGAACTA
>JBBAKZ010000678.1:0-1020 GCA_040403275.1 Arcicella sp.
GAATTAATATTTTTGACAAAAGCTTCTGAAAATTGATAAATCACCAATCGATCAACTTGTAAAAATTGTCTTACTTCAGTGACAGTCGTTTCTAAAATAACCGATACTTCTAGGCTTTGCCGAATTTGGGCAATGACTTGATTTAGTAAGCGTTCTTGATTAATTTGTTGATGGAGGGCAGCTTCAATGGGTGAGATAGTTTTTTCTAAAATTTTTGGAGGGATTTCCTGATAAAATTTGGGAATATTTTCAATATTTTCTGAATTTAAAATTTCTAATATCTTCAGGGTCAAATGATTTTGAAAATTTGATTCTTGGGCAGGGGTTACAGCCGAGTTTAAGTTTATTTCCTGTTGATAATGAATTTCACCCAAAAATTCCGCGATCGCGTCCTCATCAAAAATAATACTGACATCGTAGGTCGTCGCTGTTAAGGGCTGGCCTCGTAGGAGAACATTCCCGAAAGGAGAAAGCAAAACAGAGAAGCGATCGCCATTCGCTAAATTTTTATTTTTTGATTTTTTACTTAAAAACGTCTCATTTGTCAAATTAATAGCATTTTGGCTATCCATCCGCGCTAATTCTTGCCAATAAGAAAAAAGTTTCTCAAAGACTAGATTTGATAACACTCGACGTAAGATAGTAGAAGAAATTGGAGTCATTATCTTGGCAGCGAAGGAAATATATCGATACTCTTTTTTCTATGATGAATAGTCTCGGCACGTTTTCCCCAAATCCTAAGCATTTCTAAAGAAAAGGAGTTTCGATGCATAGACTGGCAGCAACCCCAGGCGGCTGGACACCCGAAAGCGATGGTGTGATTTTCGTTGAGCAAAGTCCAGGGTCGATTATTCTCCTCACTGCAGCCGATACGGATATCCAATGTTTAGCGGCGGCGATCGCCCATCTTCCCTCAAATTTTCCCTCTATCCGCGCTGTTCACCTCCTCAATCTGCAACAGCCCCAAAGTATTGATGATTATGCCGATAAGGTCTTGTCCCAGGCAAACGTAATTATTTT
>JBBAKZ010000679.1:0-558 GCA_040403275.1 Arcicella sp.
GGACGATTATATGAAAAGCTGCAAATTTTGTCGCACAATGAATTATGTGCTGTCGAATCAATCGGATTTTCAATACTGAGTTTATTACAAAATACATCCAAGTGAATTTGTTTCTGCCAAACTGCTTGCTGACTTCCCAAACAAAATGTATCACGAATACTGCGGCAATAAGTCAACGTCGATTTCCAAACATCCTCCGATGCGCATGTTTGTCCACCGCAATTGGAATGAAATAACAACTCCGCTAAATCGCCTTTAACACTATCAATCACTACTAAGTTTTTGGTAGACTGAATAGCTTGTTGATATGGCTTATAATCGTTGTACCCTTTAAAAACTTGACAATGGGTTTGATCGCATAATTCAAATCCTTCCGAACGATGTTTATCTTTGTAAAAACGAGCATACGTTCGAGATAAAATTGCATGAACTTCGTAAAGCGAATTGGATTTATCGTACCCAACTTCACCACGCAAAACACCTGTTAAATAATCCGCTTCATTGACAAAATTTATTATTTTCAAAACGCCATTCACAGAACTAATTCGTAATTCGCCT
>JBBAKZ010000679.1:568-1017 GCA_040403275.1 Arcicella sp.
ACATATAACTTGCTTCAAACTCCCTAAAAATAAATCATTCTGAAATATTTCAATATTATTTCCTTGCGCTTTAATTTGAAATTTCGGTCGTTTTTCTGAACCCCAAATATGCATATTGGCTTGGGTATTAATTTGAGAATGTTCGCCTAATTCTAGCGTGATTTCTTTAATGATTGATGTACGAAACAATCCAACTTTCAAAGTATTTTCTTGTGCAATTGCACAATGAAAAAGTAGGAATAAATGGAACATTATGAAGTATCGAAACATCGATTTAAAAATACGTGAATTATCGAAACACTCAATTAAACCTTGCTTTTCAATCGATTTACCATGTCTTTTGCTGTTCGCTCCGATGCACCTATTCCACCTAATTGCTTTCTTAGTTCAGTATAATCCTGCAACATGGTGATGCGTTCAGTTCCTTCGTTTATAATTTTATCTAAATA
>JBBAKZ010000680.1:0-1016 GCA_040403275.1 Arcicella sp.
TATTTATTATCTGAATGACGGTGTATACGGGTCTTTTGGTTGTATTTATTTCGATCATACGAATCCGACGATTTTGCCATTCAATGAACGCGACGGGAAACTCATCAAAAGCCGACTTTTCGGTCCGACATGTGATAGCATCGATCTGATTGCAGACGAAATCATGCTTCCCGAGTTGGCAATAGGCGAATGGTGTTATGTGGAGAATTTCGGGAGTTATACGATTGCGTCGTCGAGTAATTTCAATGGATTCAAGACGTCAGTATTCAAATATATTTTTCGGTCTTGAATTACATTAATAATCTAAAAAACAGTGTAAAAACATTACTTGTTATTATCTTAGTAAGTCATGGATAATTTACAGACGTTATCAAAACAAATCGATGATATTATCGAAATGATCGATAATGCGGACAAAAACGATAGTATAGCTATTATCGTAAACGAAGAGTTGTCCACACTAGAGGAATCGTCGTCGACGAATCCCGTCTGGAATACTGCAGTAAGGACGTGTTTTTATCTAGAAATATTGTTTTGTGTAAATGTGTTGTTTTGCGCAGTGATTTACCGCGCGACTTCGGCGGTGGTTTAATGTCCCAGCTAAAATTGATGTTCTTTTTTGGAATCCAACTCAAATACAAAAATGACGGAATTAGGCGGATTGGTTTTATTTGGCATTGCAGTAGTGTTGGCGATTTGTTGTATTGTTGCTCTTATATATTGTGTATGCACAATGATATATATTAGGATGACCAGACCCGCCGAACCTTTATCCGAGGCTGAAACGTCTCGCGAAGAATCCGAACTCCAAGTGTAAAAAAATTGATTTTGTTATAGATTAACAAAATCAACTAATAACGCCATGTCTGAACCAAGAGACGCACTCATTGTTTTAATGCGAATTATCCAAGAAATTCCCGAGGATCAAACCGCCTTTCGCGAAGAACTCGAGCGTCTTGGAAGAGATACTTTGGTGTATCGATCACCTGAAGCTAGAACTCTAACATCTACGTGGG
>JBBAKZ010000681.1:0-1007 GCA_040403275.1 Arcicella sp.
TTGGAAGCTAAAGGCAACGGAAACGAAAAGAAAAAGACCGATAAACCTAAAAACGAATGGGATTTAACAGACTATAGAAAGTTTGCCCCTAAAGAGCTTGAAAACGACCCGGAACTATACAAAAAACTACTAAAAGAATTTAACAAAAAGTAATCTATTAATAATTAAATATTTAACACTATGAGTACACTTAACAAGGAAATTTGGGTAAACCAACTAATGGAAAATTTTTATCCTGATTCATCATTTCTAAAATTCGCCAGGGATTTTACAGAAAATGTGGATTATAACAAAATCAATTTAGCCGATTGTGGTTTTGACCCGGAAGTATTAATAAATAATACTACTTATCCGATTGCTATTGTTGAAAGAGCTGATACACCTCTTTCTATAGAATTGGATTTGTACGAAACAAAAAACACATTGGTAAGAACTCCGCAAGCTGTGGAATTAGCCTATAATAAATTGGAAAGTGTAATCTATAGCCATAGAAATACCTTAAGAGCTTCAACCGCCACAAAAGCGGCTCACGCTTATGCTCCGGCTTCAAATACTGCGAATACTCCCGTAATTGTAACAACCGGAGAAGATGACGGAACCGGACATAAAAGATTGTTACCGGATGATATTTTGACCTTAAAACAAGGTTTTGATTTATTGGACGTTCCGTTTGATAAAAGATATTTGGTTTTAGACCCTCGACACGTTGCGGATTTAATCAAATTTGATTTGAAAGCGTTTAAGGATATTACGGACTTTACAAACGGACAACCAAACAGATTTGCAGGATTTAATATTTTACAGTTTACAAAAACCGCAAAATATACATTTTCAACATTGGCAAAAAGACCGTGGGGAGCTGTTGACGATTCCGATACTACTTTTTGCTCTTTTGCCTTTAATGCTGACGAGGTAATGATTGCTGACGGCGAGGCAAAAATGTACGAAAGAAGCGAAGACCCGGAATTGAGAGCAACGGTTATCGGTTTTGATAAAAGGTTCATCGG
>JBBAKZ010000682.1:0-1007 GCA_040403275.1 Arcicella sp.
TGGCGATATAACTAATTTGTAGATGCGGATGCTTGTGAGTTGCCCCAATTCCACCTTTCAAAAAAGCTACTTTTACTAGCATTAAATCCTCATGATAAGACATGATTTTACGTTTGATTTTGTCATCAACTATCTCCCAAGGAACCTCATCGTCTTGTACTAAGGTTTTGTAAAATTGTATCATCATATCATTTGTATTTTTAAAAAAGCCTCTGTAAATTAAAACAGAGGCTTTTATTTAATCCAATTTCAAAACTGCCATGAATGCCGATTGTGGAATTTCTACATTTCCAACCTGTCTCATTCGTTTTTTACCTTTCTTTTGTTTGTCTAATAATTTTCGTTTACGAGAAATATCACCCCCGTAACATTTGGCCGTAACATCCTTACGAAGTGCTTTTACCGTTTCACGAGCAATAATTTTTTGTCCAATCGCTGCTTGAATGGCAATGTCAAATTGTTGTCTTGGCAATAATTCTCTTAATTTTTCACACAGACGTTTTCCCCAATCATAAGCCTTATCACGGTGAACAATCGCAGAAAGCGCATCGACTTTTTCACCATTGAGCATCACGTCCAACTTCACCATTTCTCCAACTTCGTAATTTTTATATTCGTAATCCAATGAAGCGTATCCACGTGAAATTGTCTTTAATTTATCAAAGAAGTCGAAAACAACTTCCGAAAGAGGTAAGTCAAATTGTAGTTCCACCCGATCAGAAGTAAGATAAATTTGATTTTTTAAATCTCCTCTTTTATCCAAACACAATTTCATAATTGGCCCAACGTATTCGGACTTTGTAATAATTTGTGCTTTAATAATAGGTTCCTCCACAAAATTAATCAAGTTGGGTTCGGGCAATTCTGAGGGAGCTGAAACCCAAATTTCCTCGCCATCAGTTAAGGTAACTTTGAATTTTACCGATGGCACCGTTGTAATAACGGTCATATTAAATTCACGTTCCAAACGCTCCTGCACGATTTCCATGTGCAACATTCCCAAGAAA
>JBBAKZ010000683.1:0-1002 GCA_040403275.1 Arcicella sp.
TACACC
Source organism: Arcicella sp. (assembly GCA_040403275.1). Taxonomy (GTDB): domain Bacteria; phylum Bacteroidota; class Bacteroidia; order Cytophagales; family Spirosomataceae; genus Arcicella. The sequence goes on from JBBAKZ010000683.1 coordinate 7, forward strand.
CGCTTGTGCTTCGGCAATGGTGCTACCCATATCACGACCACGAACGGAGAATTTTACGGCAATAAAACGTCTGGCACCTCGGGATAACCCTCAAAAACCTTACGCATTTGGTTGGCATAACGCACAGATTCATCCAAACTAATACTTCTCGGCATATTGGCACGGACGTAAATTGAGCCTTCATTAAGTTGCGGTAAAAACTCCGTTCCGTGCAAAGAAAGCGTCCAAAAACCAACGATTGTGAAGATAATGGTGGCAATAAAAGTCTGTGATTTATGGCCAAAACAGTAATAAAAGAACATCATCGAATACTTCAGAATGGCATTCACGAAGAAGTTAGATTTTTCTTTTACATTTTTATTCATCATCATACTCACGAGAACAGGCACGAGTGTAAGCGTAAAAATTAAGGCGCCAACCAGTGCCGAACCAAGTGTCCAAGCCAATGGCGTAAACATTTTTCCTTCGACTTTCTGGAAAGCAAAAATAGGTAAAAGCGCTACTAGAATAATGATTTTAGAAGTAAAAATGGCTTTTCCCATGCTTGAACCCGTCCGACGAATCATTGAAAGTTTGGCTAATCCATTGAATCTTTCCATCCCTACTTCATGCGCTTTTTCTGCCAAAACTACCATCAATCCTTCCACGACGACCGTTCCGTCAATAATAATTCCAAAATCGACGGCTCCCAAGGAGAGTAAGTTTACATTCATGCCTAATAATTTTAGGCAAGTAAAATCAAACAGAAGCGACAAAGGAATAATCATCGACACAATCAAGGAAGCACGCCAATCTGCCAGAAAAATAAGTACAATCAAGGTTACTAAAACAATTCCTTCGATTAAGTTATGCGTAACGGTCTCGATGCAAAAATCCAACAAGGTTTGGCGATTGTAAAACTCCTTGATTTTTACACCCTCAGGAAGAATTTTTGTGTTTAAGTTTATGATTTCGGAAGGAATTAAGCGAATTGGCTCCGGAAATACCTCCATTATT
>JBBAKZ010000684.1:0-1001 GCA_040403275.1 Arcicella sp.
CTTTTGCTTGACCCTGTAACTTCCTGTAAGTCTGGTTCTTAGCATCGTAAACTCCATGGGTGTTTATTCGTCTGGCTACGCAACCGTGGTAATTTAGGAAGCTAATAATGGCGGTGGTGGTGCTGTTGGCATCGGGTGCGCAAATATCTTCCATTAGCAAAGTTTCGGACTTTTTGGCGCTTGGTTTGATGGGTTTTCTATCCTTCCAGCGAATGGGTCGTTTCTTGGTAGTTTTCGTCATTTTTTGCTTGGTTAAATTTGTTGAAATTGTACATCAACTGATTCTGAATCTCTGAATTTTTTTAACTTTTCTTGAAAATTTCTAAAATCTTCGCCTGCTCTTGCTCTTCTTTCCCTCTCAAAACGTTCAGAAAACGTCTCTAATGGCTCTGAATAGTCTGGCTTTATAAATTGTGTTACTTTGTCAATTATCGTGTCTTGCTGGTCAATTATTGGCGTTTTGTTATATTTCGCTATTTGTTCCAATTGCTCGGCTTTCGAGTCAAAGTATTTTTCGATTACTTCTCTGACATCAGCGATGGTGACGGAGCCGTAAAATTTGTGGTTGCCGAAAATGCCTTCTTTGAGTGCCAGGGCAAAATCGGCGATGGATTCGTGGGTGTATTTTTTTATCATCCAATCGGAACAAATAATTATTTCAGAACTGGTAAGTGGTTTATTTACTTTGGTGGCATCGCTGAACATTTTGAGCAAAGCACACACGGATTTGAAAATGTTGGCTTCGCCGATGGAAGATTTTAGTTGGAAAAGTTTCTCGGACTGTAGAGCCACCTTAAAATCTAATTCAGTCAAACTTAGGGCAATTTCTGAGCTTTCCGATTCTGTCAGCGTCAAACCGTTACCGTCTGGCAAAATACCGACTAACGAGGTCGTCCAGTTGCTCAGCGGTTGCGGGCTGTTCAAAGACGTTGGTTTGTTTGGGATGATTTGAATTTGTGGGTTTTCCATGACCTTTTGATTTTGTGGTGACTAATTCGCCT